>JALZWD010000276.1 GCA_023300365.1 Flavimaricola sp.
TGGCAATGGGCGGCGGGATCAGGGCCGGATGCGGCACCGTATTTCCGCGTGTTTAACCCAGTGACCCAGATCGATAAATTTGACCGATTTGGTGAATATGGGCGGCGCTGGATTGCCGAGGGGCATGGCACGCCAACCGCAACGGCATTGTCGTATTTTGAGGCCGTACCCAAGGCGTGGGGTCTGCGCGCAGATGCGGCCTATCCGAAGGCGATCGTTGCCGCAGATGAGGGGCGCAAACGGGCTCTGGCCGCCTATGAGAGCCGCGGGTTTTGAATTCTTACAAAAGGTTAGGGGCTAACGTGGCGTTTTTTCGCTGGATTGCGCGTGACTTTTGTTAGGGTTCAATTAACTTATTGGGCAAGACGGATTGTTAAGGGACTTTAAGTGAAAGATTTGGAAGCCGCCGAGGTCCTAACGACCACGAAAGGGCAAACGGATTTACCCCGGTATTTCGGGCCTGTTTTTGAAAAACTGCAAAGCCTGCCGCGTGGTCGGCTTGATATTGTGCTGCCTGATGGTCGTCGATTTCGCACTGAGGGCGACAAGCCGGGGTATGTGGCCGAGTTGGTTGTTCATAACAGGGACATTTTCGCGCGTTTGATCCGCGAGGGAGATTTGGGGTTTTGCGAGGCCTATATGGAGGGCTGGTGGTCGACCCCTGATTTGATGGCGTTTATGGATTTGGTCCATGACGAAGCCGAAGAGGTTTATGACGGGTTTCCGGGGCAAACGCTTGTGCGGGCCTATGAGCGGTTGCGGTTTTGGATGCAGTCCAATTCAAAGAAACAGGCGCGCAAGAACATCAGCTATCACTATGATTTGGGGAATGATTTTTACGGTCTATGGCTTGATGATACGATGACATATTCATCGGCGAAATTCGAGACCGGGCAGGAAAGCACCGAGGCTGCGCAACGCCTGAAGTATGCGTCGATGGTGGATGAGATGGGGGTTAAGCCCGGCGATCATGTTCTTGAGATCGGCTGTGGTTGGGGCGGTTTTGCGGAATATGCCGCCGCCGAGCGCGGATTGCAGGTGACGTGTCTGACCATCAGCGAAGAGCAGTTTAAGTACGCCGTGGATCGCATTGAAAAAGCGGGTCTTTCGGACAAGGTTCAGTTTAAGCTTCAAGACTACCGGGATGAAACCGGAACCTATGACGGGATCGCTAGCATTGAGATGTTTGAGGCCGTTGGCGAAAAATATTGGCCGGTTTATTTTGAAGCCGTGAAAGACCGCCTGAAGCCCGGCGCGCAGGCGACGTTGCAGATTATCACGGTGCAAGATGCGCGGTGGGATGTGTACAAGCGCGGGCCAGATTTCATTCAAAAATACATCTTTCCGGGGGGGATGTTGCCCAGCCCCAAGGCGTTGCGGGCGGAGGTTGAAAGATCGGGTTTGCGGGTGGCGCAATCTGTCGAGTTTGGTGAGAGCTATTCCATCACACTGCGTCGGTGGTTTGAAGACTTTAACGCCAAGTGGGATGACGTGGCGGCGCTTGGGTTTGATGAGAGGTTTCGGCGGATGTGGAACTTTTATCTGACATCATGTGCCGCGACTTTTCACAGTGGAAACTGTGATGTGACGCAGATTACTGTCGCAAAACCGGCCTGATTTTCCACGAATACACCTAATTTGCGCCATAGTGTCTTGGTATCCAACTCCAAACAAACATGAGGTTTGGAGCAATGTTAACTGCACCCAAGATGATTTCCGCGCTGTTGTTTGGCCTGTTGGGCTTTTACGCATCGCAACTGATTATTCCGCATTTCCAAGAGCGTTTCGAGGGACGGGATGTTGGGATGCTGGCGGAATACAACATGTTTTTCTGTGCGATTATCGGATGGAATGTTGCGGGGCCGCGAGCCGGTGAGGGTTGGAATGCTTCAATCAGTTATGGTTTGACGACGGCTGTGGCGATGACAATTGTCAGCTTGTTCTTTCAGTCGTTTGGCGAGATGATCCGCAAGGCGCTGGACCGTGACTATGGGGACAGCCCGCTGGATGCGATTGTGGATGTGTTCCAGTTGATGATCAAATTTGGCGAAGTGATTGCAAAACCCGATGTATTGGCGACCTTGTTTGGTGGCGGCATCGTTTTGGGCCTTGTGATTGAATGGTGTGGACGCCGGTGGCGTTAGGACGGCGATGATTATGCGATGACGCAGGGCGGGGGCCTTTTTATATACGGTACGTTGCGGCATGTGCCGCTTTTGACGGCCCTTATCGGCGGACGGGTGGGAGCCCGTGCTGCCGTTTTGCATGACCACCGTGTGGTGAGTTGGCCGGGTGTGCATAATCCATACCTTGAGCGATACGCGGGCGAGATGGCGCAGGGTCTCGTTTTAGAGACCCTGAACGACGATCAGCGCCGTGCGCTTGATAGTTATGAAGTGCCGTTTGGTTATTTTCCGCAGGATGTTGAGGTGACGCTTGAGGATGGAACGGCCGTTAGGGCCGCTGTTTATTATCCAGACCCGAATGTTGAGCGGACCAATACACTTTGGGACTTGGGCACATGGGCGGCCGCACATGCGGATGTGGCGGTTGCCGCCGCCACCGAGATTGCGGCACATGACCCGCCGCTTGGGCCCGAGCAATTGCAGGCGCAGTGGCATATGATCCAAGCTCGGGCCCATAGCCGCGTGCGCGCAGCCTCGGAGCCGGGGGTGAGCACGCTGCGCCATGGGGCCAGTGCGGATGTTGTGATAGCGCCAAACGGACCGATCACGGGGCGGTTTTTCAAACTAGCGGCCATGACGGCGCAATACCCACAGTTTGATGGAAGCCTGTCGGAGCCTTTGGTGCGGGAGACTTTGGTGGGCGTGGATGCGGCGCTGATCCTGCCGTTTGATGTGAGGCGCGGGCGGGTGCTTTTGGTAGAGCAATTCCGTGCAGGGCTGGCCCGCAGAGGCGACCCTGTGCCGTGGTCGCTTGAGCCGATGGCGGGCATTATTGATGCGGGTGAAACGCCAGAACAAGCTGCAAAACGCGAGGGTTTTGAAGAAGCTGGTCTCAGAATGACGCAGGTTGAGCGGATGTTTCAGATGTATCCATCGCCCGGTTCAAGCACCGATTGTTTTTATTGTTTTCTGGGCCATGCGGACCTGCCGTCGCTTGTGGTGGGGCATGGCGGTTTGGCCGATGAGCACGAGGATCTGCGTCTACATGTTATGGACTTGGAGGATGCGATCACCCTTACCGAGACGGGCGAGGCAAATGCAGGCCCATTGATTGCCATGCTGTTGTGGCTGGCGCGGCATCGTGAGCGGCTTGAGTTCGCGGTGTCTGGGGCCTAGGTATGGGCAATACCATTCTAAAGGGGCAGCCCATGACAATCCGATCTGACCTTGCCGAGAGTATTGGCAACACGCCGCTGATCCGCCTTAAGGGGCCGTCCGAGGCGACGGGCTGTGAGATCTTGGGCAAGGCCGAGTTTATGAACCCCGGTCAGTCGGTTAAAGACCGGGCGGCCTTGTTTATCATCCGCGATGC
>JALZWD010000277.1 GCA_023300365.1 Flavimaricola sp.
GCGCTGGGCGGGCATCCGGACGCGATTTTGGGCACCGATCAGTTGGGCCGCGATATCCTAAGCCGCTTGCTTTATGGCGCACAAAACACCGTCGGAATTGCGTTTCTGACAACGTTGCTTGCGTTTTTCATTGGTGGATCGCTTGGCCTTTTGGCGGCGGTTGTTGGCGGATGGCTGGACCAATTTTTGGGCCGTGCGGTGGATGCGCTTATGGCGATCCCCTCGTTGATTTTTTCGCTTTTGCTGATGACAATCGCCTTGGTCTGGGCCGAGGGGAATACGGTATTTATCACCGTGGCGATGGTTGTCATCATCGCGGTGATCGACAGCACGCGGGTGTTTCGTTTGGCCCGTGCGGTGGGCATTGGCATTGTTGTCATGGACTATATTGAAGCGGCCAAGCTGCGCGGTGAGAGCATGGGCTATCTTGTGTTTCGCGAGATCCTGCCCAATGCGACGGCCCCTTTGTTGGCCGAGTTTGGTTTGCGGTTTTGCTTTGTGTTCCTCACGATTGCATCACTGTCGTTCTTGGGTGTGGGTATTCAACAGCCCTTGGCCGATTGGGGCACGATGGTGCGCGATGCGGCGCCGTTTATTAACAACCTATCCATCGTGAACGAGGAATGGGCACAGTCGTTGCCAGACGAGATGCTGTATCCGATGTTCCGTCAGGCGAGCCTGCCGCTTTTGCCGGCGGCGGCAATTGCGCTGCTTACGGTTGCGGTCAATTTCGTTGTTGATTGGATGTTGCATAGAACATCGGGGTTAAAGGAATGAGCCGCTTACTCACCATGAAAGACATCTGGATTGAGGGCCGCGCCGATGAGACGTGGAACCCGATCATCAATGGTGTTGATCTGCATCTTGATCGCGGCGAGGTGCTTGGCCTTATTGGAGAATCTGGGGCTGGCAAGTCCACTCTTGGGTTGGCGGCGATGGGGTATTGCCGTGATGGCGTGCGGATTTCAAAAGGCAGCGTTGAGTTTGACGGGGTCGCGTTGACGACGGCTTCTTCGGCGGTAAAGCGCGGCCTGCTTGGCAAGCGGATCGCCTATGTGGCGCAGTCTGCGGCAGCGAGCTTTAACCCCGCCCATAAGATTATCGACCAACACGTCGAGGCCCCGGTACAGCATGGCGTGTCGTCTCGGGCCGAAAGTTCGCGTGACGGGATGGAGCTTTATCAAAAGCTGCGCTTGCCGGATCCTGAGAATATTGGGTTTCGCTATCCGCATCAGGTGTCGGGCGGACAATTGCAGCGGGCGATGACAGCCATGGCGATGGCCTGCCGTCCGGACCTGATTATTTTTGACGAGCCGACGACGGCCCTAGACGTGACAACCCAGATCGAAGTGTTGGCCAGCATCCGTGACATCGTGCGCGATTTTAACACGGCGGCGATCTATATCACGCATGATTTGGCCGTGGTCGCGCAGATGGCCGACAGGGTAAAGGTGCTGCTTAAGGGCGACGAGGTCGAGACCAACGAGACCCGCGAGATGTTGGCCAACCCCAAGGAAGACTACACCAAAAGCCTTTGGGCGGTGCGTGGATTTGAACGGCCCGCCAAGCCCGCAGTAAGCACCGGCTCGGTGCCGGTGGTGTCGGTGAACAATGTGACGGCGGCTTACGGCAAGGTGAATGTTTTGTCGGATGTCACGTTCGACATTCATCAAGGCCGCACCGTGGCCGTGGTGGGCGAAAGCGGCTCGGGCAAATCGACGACGGCGCGCTGTATCACCGGATTGTTGCCGCCCAAGGCGGGGTCGATTTCGTTTGATGGGGCCGAACTGCCCCCCAAATACAAGCAGCGCAGCAAGGATCAATTGCGCCAAGTGCAGATGATCTATCAGATGGCCGACACGGCCCTGAACCCGCGCATGTCTGTGGGCAATATCATCGCACGGCCGGTTGAGTTTTATCTGGGCCTTAAGGGCGCGGAAAAGCGGCGCAAGGTCGATGATCTGATGGAGCAGATCGAGCTTGAGCCCTCGCAATATTATGACCGTTTGCCAAGCGAGCTTTCGGGTGGGCAAAAACAGCGGATCGGCATTGCCCGCGCGCTGGCCGCCGAGCCGCGGATGATTATTTGTGACGAGGTTACGAGCGCCTTGGATCAACTGGTGGCCGAAGGCATTTTGCGGCTGCTTGCGGGTTTGCAAGACAAGCTGGGCCTTGCATATATGTTCATCACACACGATCTTGCGACGGTGAAGGCCATTGCTGATGAGGTGGTGGTGATGAAAGATGGGCGTGTGGTGGAGCAAGGGCCGAAGGGCGAAATGTTCACACCGCCACACCATGCCTATACCGACCTGTTGTTGTCATCGGTGCCAGAGATGGACCCCGATTGGCTGACCAATCTGCTTAGGCAGCGCGGAGTTGATAACATCGGCGACGCCGCAATTGGTAAGATGTGATATCGAATCGCCTGTCCGTCAGAGGCAGGAGAAACAACAAGACAACCAAAGGGAGACGACTAAATGACACCAATTAGCAGACGCGGTCTACTCAAGACCGGTGCCGCAGCGGGCGTTTTGGCCGCAACCGGCATGCCACTGAAGGCGCAAAATCGCGGCGGAACACTTCGCCTTGGTATCGCAGGCGCCAACACCACCGACAGCTGGGATGGCCGGACCCATTCCGACAGCTATATGATTATGTGTGCCCACGGCGCCGTTTTTGATTGCCTGACCGAAGTTGCCGCCAATGGCGAGTTGGTCGGCGAATTGGCCGAAAGCTGGGAAGCCAGCGCGGATGCGGTGACTTGGAACTTTAAGTTGCGCACTGGCGTGACGTTCCATGACGGATCGGCCTTCACTGCCGATGACGTCATTGCGTCGCTTAATATGCACGTCGAAGAAGGTGCGTCTTCCGCGGCCCAGCCAATCGTTTCGGCGATCACTGACATGACCAAGTTGGGTGATCACGAGATTCAATTTACGCTGGCGGCCGGCAATGCCGACTTCCCATTCCTGCTCTCGGATTATCATATCTTGATGTACCCACACGGCGATATTCCGGGCGCGATTGCCTCGGGTAACGGTACGGGTCTTTACAAGGTTGATAACTTTGAGCCGGGCGTGCGCACATTGCTGAGCCGTGTTGAAGGCCACTATAAGGACGGTCAGTCCGGTTGGTTCGACAGCATCGAAGTGATTGCGATCAACGATTCCTCTGCTCGGATGACGGCGCTTATGACCGGCCAGGTTGATGCGGTGAACCGTGTTGATTTCCAGACCGAGCCATTGATGCGTGCCAATCCAAACCTCAACATTTTTGAGGTGACTGGTAACCAGCACTACACCTTCCCGATGCTGACCAATATCGACCCCTACAGCAACCTCGCTGTGCGTCGCGCGCTGAAGCATGCGATCAACCGCGAAGAGATGGTTGAAAAGATTTTGTTAGGGCACGGTGCTGTTGGTAACGACCACCCGATTGGTCCGGCCAACCAGTATTACGCAGCTGATCTGCCGCAAACCTCTTATGATCCCGACCTCGCGAAATCGATCCTCGCGGATGCTGGTTTGGATGGTATCTCGATTGATTTGTCGGCGTCCGATGCGGCCTTTTCGGGCGGTGTTGATGCGGCGCTTTTGTATCAGGCATCCGCCGCAGCGGCGGGCATTGAGATCAACGTGGTCCAAGAGCCGGCTGATGGCTATTGGTCCAACGTTTGGCAGAAAAAGCCATGGTGTGCCTGCTATTGGTCCGGTCGTGCGACCGAAGATTGGATGTTCTCGACCGCCTATGAGGCCGGTGTTCCATGGAACGACACCAATTGGGAAAACGCGCGTTTCCAAGAGCTGCTTTTGTCGGCCCGTGCCGAACTTGATGGCGACAAACGCCGCGAGCAGTACACCGAAATGCAGATGATCTGTTCGTCTGATGGCGGCGTCGTTGTTCCAATGTATGCCAACTATGTTGACGCACACAGCACAGCGCTGGCCAATTCGGGCACCATTGGGAACGTGTTCCAAATGGACAGCAGCCGCATGATGGAGCGTTGGTGGTTCGCGTAACTGCGCGCAAACGCTTGCAATAACGAACGCCCCGTCGCTTTGTCGGCGGGGCGTTTTGCTGTCGTGTGGCCTTACGACAGGGCCAAATAGGCCGCAAGAATCGGTATGGGCGCGGAATATGATTAACGTCTGCAAACCGTATTTTCGCGCTGAAAAGATACTATCTCATTGAAAACTGCGGTTTTTATTCGGAGGTTCGCTCTCTTTGAAATCAACCAGTAGGTATTTTTGGGATGATCCCTACTAAATATGGCGCGGCCTAATTTTTCAAAGGCTCGACGCAAGCGCCGCGGTCCTATATTGATGTAGGGAGACTATAGCGAGTGGGGGCTTGTGATGTACTACTACATTTATCAATCGGGTGAACAGTGGCGGTGGACCTTGTATGCGGGCAGAGACCGCAAGTTGGCGACGGCCGCAGAGGGCTACTATAGCAAACGTGACGCGGTGCATGCGGTTAATCTTGTCCGCGATTCTGCTGAAATTCCGATCAAAGAAATGCCGACTGTTGCGAAAACTGGCGCGCTCGACAAAGCCTTTGTGACGATGATCTGAGCATTGGCCCTTGCGGACAATCGCAATTGGGCCTAGAGGATTGACAACACCGGCGCGCTGGCCTCCACCCCCAGCGCCCACCGAGAAAGATCAACGGGCCGTGCGCCCGTTTTTTTGTGCTTAAACTTTGCTTGGATGACGATGTCTGAACTGATTGCCAAAGCCGCGATGGACCGCCGGATTGCCGAGATTGTGCAGCCGGTGATCGAAAGCATGGGATTCGAATTGGTGCGGGTTCGTTTGATGACGGGCAAGGAAAGCATCTTGCAGATCATGGCCCAAAAGCCTGACGGCAGCATCGAAGTGGATGATTGCGGCGAGATAAGTACCGCGCTTTCGGCGGTGCTAGATGTCGAAGACCCGATTGCGGATGTCTATACGCTTGAGGTGTCGTCGCCCGGTATTGATCGGCCTTTGACGCGGCTTAAGGATTTCGATCAATGGGTCGGCCAAGAGGCCAAGATTGAGACAACCGAGCTTATCGACGGCCGTCGCCGCTTTAAGGGCGAGTTGCGGGGCATCGAGGGCGACGAGGTATTGATTGAGATCGAAGAGGGCACCATTGGCCTTAGGTTCGATTGGCTGTCGGATGCCAAGCTTGTCTTGACTGACGAGCTTATCCGCGACGTGCTGCGCGCGCGTAAAGACAAAGGCGAGATTGACGAGAACCAGTTCGACGAAGTTGAGCAGTTCATGGACGAAGAAGACCCGGACGGCCACAAGGCACCGGCGAAAAAGAGGATACATTGATGGCGATTACATCCGCAAACCAGCTTGAGTTGTTGCAAACCGCCGAGGCCGTGGCCCGCGAAAAGCAGATCGAACCGGAATTGGTTGTTGAAGCGATGGAAGAAAGCCTCGCCCGTGCCGCCAAGTCGCGTTACGGCGCCGAAATGGATATCCGCGTGTCGATTGACCGCAAGACAGGCAAGGCCACATTCACTCGTGTGCGCACTGTGGTTGAGGACGAATTGCTTGAGAATTACCAGGCCGAGTTCACCGTCGAGCAGGCCAAGGAATACATGGAAAACCCCGAAGTGGGTCAGGTGTTCTCCGAAGAGGTGCCGCCCGTTGAGTTGGGCCGTATCGCCGCACAATCGGCCAAGCAGGTGATCCTTCAAAAGGTCCGCGAAGCCGAGCGTGACAAGCAATACGAAGAGTTCAAAGACCGCGCAGGCACCATCATCAACGTCACGGTTAAGCGTGAAGAGTATGGTAATGTGATCGTTGATATGAATCCCGGCGAAGGCATCTTGCGCCGCAACGAAAAGATTGGCCGCGAGGCATATCGCCCCGGTGATCGCATCCGTTGTTTCATCAAAGACGTGCGCCGCGAACAGCGTGGCCCGCAGATTTTCCTCACACGGACAGCGCCCGAATTCATGGCCGCCCTGTTCAAGATGGAAGTGCCTGAGATCTACGACGGTATCATCGACATCAAGGCCGTTGCCC
>JALZWD010000278.1 GCA_023300365.1 Flavimaricola sp.
CTGTCGGTTAGGCCTTAAGGTAAGTGCGTGGCTGGTGGGCTTCAAGTGGAACCAGCCAGCCTGTGTTGTTTATCAGGTTTCGTGTGCGAAGAGGTAGATAAAGATCACTGTCGCGTCGGCAGGGTCGGGCGCAAGCGAGATGGTTGCTTGTGGAAAGTGTCCGAAGGTTGCGGGCGCGATGAAGAGGCCGGGGTGTTGGTTGATGGTCCACCACGGCGCGTCGATGCCCGATTGTGCCGGCCCGGTTTCGCGAAAGGTGGTGTTGTCGACGGCGAGCAGGTCAAAGATGCTATGCAACTCGGTTTCTGGCGCGGTCATTTTGATATAGACAAAGCGTTCTTGGAAGCCGCCTTCGAGGATGCCATCGACAACGACACCGGGTGGCAGGGGCTGGCCAAGGGAGGCCTCGACATAAGACGCGTTGGATTGCGGATCGGTGGTGAGTGTATCGGGGCCACCAAGAAAATCGTCGTCGGCTGTGGTGGTCGCGAGGCCAAGGAGGCCGAGAAAGGCGATAAGGAGCATGAGGCGAGCCTTTTTGTATTTCACCTAAGCATAGCACGGCGTTTGTGCAGGGTTTGGAAAACTTTTGAGGACGTTGCCATGAGTTATTTCCCAAAAGGCCCCTAGGTGACGGCGGCCTCAAATGCGTTTGAATAAAGCTCGGATAATTTGGCCATGGGCGCGCTGTTGTCTTGGGTGCAAGCGAATGTATCGCCGCCCAATGTGCCCGCCTCGATGAGCGTCAGGCCTTGAGTGCGGGCGCGGTCTTGGAGTGTGGTCGCTTGCTCGGCTGAGCAGGCAATCAGGTAGCGGGCCTGATCTTCGCCGAATAGTTTGGCTGTTTTCGCGGTATTGAGGGCCACACCTGTTTGGGCGTTATGGGCAAGTTCGAAGGCTGCAAGGGCGAGGCCGCCGTCGGAGAGGTCGGTGCAGGCCGTCATGTCGGCGTGATTGGCGCGAATGAAATCGCCGTGGGCGCGTTCGACAGCGAGGTCGACGGCCGGGGCGTCGCCTTCGCTGCGCCCGAAAGCTTCGCGCAAGAGTGCAGATTGTCCAAGGTGGCCGCGTGTGTCGCCCAAGAGCAAGAGTGTGTCGCCTGCGCGGGCGGGGCCTGTGATGATGTTGGCGATGTCGTCGATCAGGCCGACCGCACCGATGGTGGGGGTGGGCAGGATGCCTGTGCCGTCGGTTTCGTTATAGAGCGAGACGTTGCCCGAAACGATGGGCATATCAAGGGCCAGGCAGGCCGCGCCGATGCCTTGGATGGCGCCGACAAATTGGCCCATGATTTCGGGCTTTTCGGGATTGCCGAAGTTCATGTTGTCAGTAGTGGCAAGCGGTTTGGCCCCCACGGCTGTGAGGTTGCGGTAGGCCTCGGCGACGGCCTGTTTGCCGCCCTCGATGGGGTTGGCTTTGACATAGCGCGGTGTGACGTCGGAGGTGAAGGCCACGGCTTTGGAGGTGCCGTGGATGCGGGTGATGCCAGCGCCAAGCCCTGGCGTGCGCAGGGTATCGGCCATAACTTGGGTGTCGTATTGTGTGTAGACCCATGATTTGCTTGCGTAATTTGGCGATGTAAGCAGGGCTTTGAGGCCGTCGATGGGATCAATTTCGGGAACATCGGTGAGCGCATCTGCGGTGGGCGTTGGGACCCACGGGCGATCGTATTCAGGGGCGGTTGAGGCCAATTTAGAGAGCGGCAGGTCGGCTTTTACCGCACCGTTGTGCAAGATCAAGAAGCGGTCTTCGGGCAGGGTTTCACCGACGATGGCGAAATCGAGGTCCCATTTTTCGAACACGGCGCGGGCCTCGGCCTCGAGCTCGGGTTTGAGGACCATGAGCATGCGTTCTTGGCTTTCAGACAGCATCATTTCATAGGCGGTCATGTTCTCTTCGCGCTGGGGCACGTCTTCGAGGTTGAGTTTGACGCCCAAGCCGCCTTTGTCGCCCATTTCCACGGCAGAACAGGTGAGACCCGCGGCGCCCATGTCTTGGATCGAGATCACCGCCCCTGTGGCCATCAACTCAAGCGTGGCCTCCATCAGGCGTTTTTCGGTGAAGGGATCACCGACTTGGACGGTGGGGCGTTTGTCCTCGATGGTGTCGTCAAACTCGGCGCTGGCCATTGTGGCGCCACCCACGCCGTCGCGGCCTGTTTTGGCCCCCAGATAAACCACGGGCATGCCGACGCCGCTGGCGGCCGAGTAGAAGATTTTGTCGGTGTCAGCGAGGCCTGCGGCAAAGGCATTGACCAAACAATTGCCGTTGTAGGATTTATCAAACCGGACTTCGCCACCGACGGTGGGCACGCCAAAGCAATTGCCATATCCGCCGACGCCCGCGACAACGCCGGAGACCAGTTGTTTGGTTTTTGGATGGCTAGGTTCGCCAAACGAGAGGCTGTTCATCGCGGCAATTGGGCGTGCGCCCATGGTGAACACATCGCGCAGAATGCCGCCGACGCCGGTGGCGGCGCCTTGGTAGGGCTCGATATAGCTTGGGTGGTTGTGGCTTTCCATTTTGAAGACGATG
>JALZWD010000279.1 GCA_023300365.1 Flavimaricola sp.
GTAAAAACGGCTAGCCAAAATTCGTTGAGCGAAATTTTAGGCAGCACTGCCGCCAAGGCAAAAAGCCAATTACCAATGGTTTATGAAACATCAAAACATCCACCTTATCGGCGCGCCTGTGGATTGCGGCAAACGTTCGCGCGGCTGCCTCATGGGGCCAGACGCCTACCGAACCGCAGGATTGATCGAGGCACTGACCGATCTTGGGCACACCGTCACTGACCTCGGCAACCTTGCCCCAGCGACCGTCCAAGCCTCAGACCATGCCAACGATACGCTCTATAAGCTCGAAGAAAACATTGGTTGGACACAAACACTTTCAGCCGCCGCCAAAGAGGCCGCGTCGACGGCCATGCCCATTTTCTTGGGCGGGGATCATGCTCTGGCGGCGGGGACTGTGTCCGGCATGTCCGCACATGCGGCCGCAACGGGTCGGCCGCTGTTCGTCCTATGGCTCGATGCCCATTCCGATTTCCACACACTCGCCACCACAACAAGCGGCAATATTCATGGCACCCCCGTGGGCTATTTCACAGGCCGACCGGGCTTTGCGCCGTTTCCAACGGTTGCCCACCCTGTGCCGCCCGAAAATATTTGCATGATCGGGCTTCGTTCGGTGGATCCTGCGGAGGTCGCGGCTTTGTCTCAAGTACCGATGCATCTGGTTGATATGCGCCATATTGATGAAACCGGCATAAGCAAGCCCCTCACAACGTTTCTAAACCGCGTCAAAGCGGCCAATGGTATGCTGCATGTGTCGCTGGATGTGGACTTCCTCGACCCATCCGTCGCCCCTGCCGTTGGGACAACCGTGCCCGGCGGTGCAAACGCACGGGAGGCGCATTTGGTGATGGAGATGCTGCATGACGCTGGCTGTGTCTGCTCGCTTGATTTGGTTGAATTGAACCCGTTCCTCGACGAACGCGGCCGCACGGCATCTTTGATGGTCGACCTCACGGCCTCATTGCTTGGCCGCAGCGTCTTTGACCGCCCGACACATAGGTACACCTGATGAATACCCCCTCTAAGTTGGCCTATGTGCCGTTCGTGAGTGTCGAAAACATGATGAAGCTCGTGCACCGCGTCGGGCTTCGGACTGTGATGTCGGAAATAGCGGCCTTCATTGAGGACGACTTCAAGCGCTGGGAGGCCTTTGACAAGACCCCGCGGGTGGCGTCGCATTCGGATGTGGGGGTGATCGAGTTGATGCCGACGTCTGATGGCGAGATGTACGGCTTTAAATATGTGAACGGCCATCCTGCGAATATGGCGCGCGGGTTGCAGACGGTGACGGCGTTTGGATTGCTGGCTGAGGTGGCGTCGGGGTATCCGGTTTTGCTGTCTGAGATGACGATCCTTACGGCGCTTCGGACGGCGGCGATGTCGGCGTTGGCGGCGAGATATCTGGCGCCCGCGGGTGCGCGGGTGATGGCGGTGATTGGGAACGGGGCGCAGTCTGAGTTTCAGTGTCATGCGTTTGCGGAACTCTGTGGGATCGAAACAGTGCGTCTGTTTGATATTGATCCGGCGGCGACGGCCAAGGCTGTGGAAAATCTGGCGGGCAGCGGATTGCAGGTCATTTCCTGCGCCACGCCGGAGGCGGCGATTGAGGGGGCGCAGATCATCACGACGTGTACGGCGGACAAGCAATGCGCGACGATTTTGACCGACAATATGGTGGGACCTGGGGTGCATATAAATGCCGTTGGGGGGGATTGTCCGGGGAAGACGGAGCTGCACCGGGATATTTTGCTGCGCTCGGATATTTTCGTGGAGTATCCAGAACAGACGCGGGTTGAAGGCGAGATCCAGCAGTTGAGCGGGGATCATCCGGTGACCGAGCTTTGGGAGGTGATGCGCGGCGTGAAACGGGGCCGTTCGGGGGCCGCGCAGATCACGCTGTTTGATAGTGTGGGGTTCGCGATCGAGGACTTTTCGGCGCTGCGATATGTGCATCAAAAAGCACGCGAGACGGGACTTTTTCGCGACCTTGATATGATCGCCGATCCGGATGATCCGCGCGACCTTTTTGGGATGCTGATGCGGGCGAAATAGGGTGTCCAAGGTTGGACACCTATATAAGGCATTGTAATTAAACAGATAATAAGTTTTTTAACCTTTCTTAGCGGCGGGTAAATCTCTGGCGCATGTGCCAAAGTACGCCATTACACCGCGAACAGGCCGCATGGGATGGCGGCAATAGGGGGTTATTGCGCCCAATTGGCCATTTGCGTTGTACACTAGCCCTCGTGTCTGCTAGGATTGCACATAACAAAATATAGAAATTCCGATGACAGGCGATCAACGTGAGCGATACACCAGAAACCCCTGAAAACGATGATGAAATTCCCGCTGAGCGCCCTGAGCGTCCGGCCTATGACGGACCGACGATTTCGATCACGGAGGAGATGAAGACCTCTTACCTTGATTACGCGATGTCGGTGATCGTGAGCCGCGCCATTCCAGACCTGCGCGACGGCCTAAAGCCAGTACACCGCCGCATCCTGTATGCGATGTCGGAAACCGGCAATACGCACGACAAATCCTACCGTAAATCAGCGCGCCCGGTGGGCGATGTTATGGGGAAGTATCACCCGCATGGTGACGGCGCGATTTACGACGCGCTTGTGCGGATGGCGCAGGACTTTTCGATGTCGCTGCCTTTGCTGGATGGGCAAGGCAACTTTGGCTCAATGGACGGGGATAACCCGGCTGCGATGCGCTATACCGAAGTGCGGATGGACAAGCCCTCGGCCTATTTGCTGGCCGATATCGACAAGGCCACCGTTGATTTTCAAGACAATTATGACGGCAAAGACCGAGAACCTACGGTTTTGCCCGCACGTTTCCCAAATATGCTGGTTAATGGTGCGGGTGGTATTGCGGTGGGTATGGCCACCAATATTCCGCCCCATAACCTTGGCGAAGTGATTGATG
>JALZWD010000280.1 GCA_023300365.1 Flavimaricola sp.
ATTTTCGTTGAAGAACTGGATGATTGCCCACCTGATAGGCCAGTAATATTTTCGGCCCACGGTGTACCAAAATCAGTTCCCGCCGCCGCGGCGGCCCGTGAGATGGTGTTTGTGGACGCCACCTGCCCTCTGGTGAGCAAGGTACACATTGAGGCCGCGCGCCATCACGAGGCGGGACTGCAAATGATCATGATCGGGCATGAGGGCCACCCCGAAACGGTTGGAACGATGGGACAATTGCCCAGTGGCGAAGTTTTGTTGGTAGAGACGGTTGAAGACGTGGCTCGCGTAGACGTGCGGGATGACGCCCGCCTTGCTTTTGTGACCCAAACCACACTGTCGGTCGACGATACGGCCGATATTGTTGCAGCATTGAATGCACGGTTTCCTGCAATTGTCGGGCCCCACAAAGAAGACATCTGCTATGCCACGACCAACCGGCAAGAGGCGGTCAAAGCCATGGCGCCCAAATGTGATGCCATGCTCGTGGTCGGGGCACCCAATTCGAGCAATTCAAAACGTCTCGTTGAGGTGGGCCGCCGGGCCGGGTGTGGGTATGCTCAATTGGTTCAGAGGGCGACAGACATTGATTGGCGCAGCCTTGAGGGGATCACATCCATCGGTATTACAGCCGGTGCGTCGGCCCCCGAAATTTTGATCAACGAGGTGATTGACGCGTTCAAGTCGCGGTACGATGTGACAATTGAAAGTGTCGAGACGGCCAAAGAAGACGTCGAATTTAAAGTGCCGCGGGTTTTGCGCAGTTGAGCGAAGGAGCCGCTGTTCTATGAGCACAGATGACAAAACGATATTAGCCTATGATGTAGGCGCCCAAGACTATGCGGCGCTTGTTGCCAGCGATGAGCCATCGGAGGATCTGAGGGATTTTATTGCGGCACTTCCAAAAGGTGGCAAAGTTTTAGATTTGGGATGCGGCCCGGCGATGGCCTCTGCACACATGAGAGCGGCCGGGCTCCTGCCCGATCCCGTGGACGCCTCAATGGGGATGGTTGATCTCGCCAACACGACCCACCAGATTGGCGCACGCCATGGCACCTTTGATGATATTGACGGCATCGAGTGTTATGCAGGTGTTTGGGCAAGCTTTAGTCTGTTGCATGCGCCAAGAGAATCGTTGCCTCGGTATCTCATGGCCATTGCGGCAGCCTTGAAACCTCAGGGTCAGTTTTACATCGGTATGAAAACCGGAAAGGGCCTGAAACGCGATAAAAAGGGTCGTTTGTATACCTATTTAGATGTCGAAGAACTCCACGGCTTACTCGCAACCGCAGGCTTTAACGTCACGGCAACACGTGAGGGATCGGAAATCGGATTTGCGGGCACAAACGATCCCTATGTGACCTGTCGGGCGGTGAAGAATGGCTGAGCTATTTGCCTATACCGACGGGGCATGCTCGGGCAATCCGGGCCCGGGAGGCTGGGGTGTTTTGATGATCGCACGCGCCGGAAACGAGGTCCTTAAAGAGCGCGAAATTTGTGGCGGTGAAGCCGACACCACAAACAACCGGATGGAATTGATGGCGTCGATCACAGCTTTGGAATCTCTCACGACATCATCATCCTTAACGATTGTCACCGACAGTTCGTATGTGAAAGATGGGATCACCTCATGGATTCATGGGTGGAAAGCACGTGGATGGAAAACCGCCGCAAAGAAACCCGTGAAGAATGAAGATTTATGGCGGCGCCTTGATGCGGCAGTTGGGCAGCACAATGTCGCTTGGGAATGGGTCAAAGGGCACGCAGGCCACCCTGAAAACGAACGCGCCGATGAGTTGGCGCGGCGCGGGATGGCACCATTTAAGGCTGGCTGAAGCAAAAGCAGCGACTATTGGCGGATGTATCAATCATTGCGAAGCAAATTTGACTTTTCAACATCCCGAACCGCTTAGGTCAGCTCATCGGGAAGGGAAATTCCTCGTAGAGCGTCGATAGTGTCCATCGCTTGTTTTCCAGACCGCTGGAGACGGGAGACAGAAATTGCATCGCGACCACAAGCAACTGTCAACGGCGCCAAAATTTGTCCTGGCCGGCCTATTCCTGGTACGACAACAGATCCAAGAAGCTTCAAGCGTTCGCCGTCTAACTCGCACCATGCCCCGGGGAATGGTGCAAGACCGCGGATTTGACGGTCAATGTCGCTCGCGGGTTGGTTCCAATCAATCCGCGCCTCGGCTTTGTCGACTTTTTGGGCATAGGTCACGCCGTCTTGTGGCTGTGGCGTCGCTGTGAGGTTGGATAAATCAGCAAGGTCTTGGATGATTGCCGTAGCACCCATGGTCGAGAGACGATCATGCAACGCGCCGGTAGTTTCGTTTGGACCAATGTCCGTTACATGGCGCGAAAGAACAGGCCCGGTATCAAGACCAGCTTCCATTTGCATTATGCAAACCCCCGTTTGTGCATCACCCGCCATAATCGCGCGATGAATTGGAGCCGCACCACGCCAGCGCGGGAGTAACGAGGCGTGGATATTCAGACATCCATGAAGTGGCGCATCTAGGATCGCTTGGGGCAATATGAGGCCATATGCCACAACAACTGCAATTTCAGCGTCGTGAGCCGCGAAAGTTGCCTGTTCCTCAGGCGACTTTAGCGAGGTTGGATGACAGACCGTCAATCCAAGGGCAAGCGCTCGGCTGTGCACTGGTGTTGGGCGCTCTTTTTTGCCGCGTCCCGAAGGGCGTGGTGGTTGACAATAGACCGCAACAATCTCGTGCCCAGCGCTATGAAGCGCATCAAGGATCGGGACAGAAAAATCAGGGGTGCCCATAAAGATGAGGCGCATAGCATGTCCTTGGTGATGCGTCATAAACCACATCTTTTGGGGTTGGGTTATCGTTTGTATTTTCGCAAAAGCATGTCGCGTTTCGTGCGGCTAAGGTTGTCAAAATACATACGACCATTGAGGTGATCAATCTGGTGCTGAACAGAAGTGGCCCAAAGACCCACAAAATCACGATCTTCACTCTCGCCTGACGCATTTATGAACCGCACGGTTACCGCGCGCGGGCGATTGATCAACGCAGACTGACCTGGCAAGTTGGGCGACGCTTCCGCGTGGGGCCGCAACTCAACACTGGCATGCAAAACATGCGGGTTCGCCATTTTCACGGCCTGACCACGGGCATCAGAGGCATCTACAACTGCGAGGCGCTGCATGATACCAAGCTGAACTGCGGCAAGTCCGACACCGGGCATATTGTCCATCGCAACAATCATTTCATCCCATATGGCCTGCGTTTCTTGGGTGATTTGAAACACTTCGGCAGCAGGGGTGCGCAAACGTTTGTCCGGCCACATTATGAAAGCGCGATGGGTCATGATGCGTACTCGGCCAATTTTTCGGAACGCATTGCGGGCGAAAGCCGATCGAATGTCGTTTTGCCGTTAAGATGGTCTAGTTCGTGCTGCACGCAAGCCGCAGCAAACCCACCGAATGTCTGGGACCTGACCGCCCCATCAAGATCGGTCCAACCCAGAGTGACCTCGAGCGGACGTGCAATATCCAAAAGCACGCCAGGGATCGAAAGGCAGCCTTCTTGGTTGGTGATCAGCTCATTGGACACCGCAGTGATTTCCGGATTGATAAACACCATCGGCGTGGGCGTTCCGGTTTTCCACAATTCATCCATTACAAAGATCCGCTGCATCACACCCAGCTGCGGTGCAGCAAGGCCACGACCGGGAGCAGCATACATGGTTTCGAACATATCATCGATGAGGACTGACACATCGTCCTCGGCAGGCGTGCAAACCTGCGAAAGGCGCGGGTCAGGCCAAAGCAAGATTGGGCGGATCGTCACGCGCGGTCTCGGGCGAGCTCTTTCTTGAGCTTGACCATCTTGCGGGTGATCATCTGGCGCTTAAGCGGCTTGAGGTGATCGATGAACAAAGTGCCATCGAGGTGGTCAATCTCGTGCTGGACGCATGTGGCCCAAAGCTCGGAGAAGCTCTCTTCGACGGTTTTGCCATCAAGTCCCAACCAGCGCACCTTCACCTCGGCGGGCCGTTCCACATCGGCGTATTGATCGGGAATGGACAGACAGCCTTCATCATAAACGCTGCGCGCGTCGCTTTCCCAAATCACCTCAGGATTGATGAGCACCATCGGCTGCGCGCTGCTTTCTTCATCCTTGACGCAATCCATCACAAACATGCGGCTTGTGACCCCCACTTGGGGTGCGGCAAGGCCAATGCCGGGCGCGTCATACATGGTTTCGAGCATGTCATCGGCCAACTTGCGAATGTCGTCGGTGACCTCGGCCACGGGGGCGCAGACCTTTTTCAGGCGGGGATCAGGATGGATGAGGATATTGCGGCGTGTCATGTGCATCGATTTAGGGGGCCGGAGGGGAATTTGCAACCAAAGCACAATGTAACCTTGACGTTACTTAATCACAATTCCATATGTCACCCTGAGGTTACAAAAATGGAGATCTGTTATGAACCCCGTTACACTGGCGCGATTGGGCGCGAATATCTCGCTGATCTTGGTTGTGCTGGCATTCTTGGCCGCCATGTATCTTGGGTCTGGAAAGGTCTCGGACGGTTGGGCGTGGATCATCGGCGGCGTCGCTTTAGCGGGAGCCGTCGGGCAAATTGTGGTGAGTGTCATATGGCCAAAATCCGTAGGCCCGGCATGGGATGAGCAGGTGATTGAGACACAACGCACGGCCAATAGTTTTGGGTTCTTCATTACATTGGCAATGTTTTTGGTGTTCTTGATCCTGGTGATCAACGACATGATGCGCCCTGATCTGGCATTCTATTTGATGGGTGCGCCTTTGGGCATAGCCCCTGCCATTTGGATGATCGTGGCACACTTGCAAGGTCGCGCGGGATGATATTGCAGACCAAATTGAAAGAACGCAGGACTAAAGCGGGAATGACACAAGCAGCTCTTGCCGACGCCGTTGGGGTGAGCCGCAAGACAATAAATACAGTTGAGAACGGAGTTTTTGTCCCTTCAACTCTACTCGCCTTGCGGATAGCAAAAGTTTTGGACGTGACGGTTGAGCAATTGTTCCAACTTGGGGCCGATTAACATTCCGCCCTTGCACTTGGCGCGGCTCTCCGTAAGCGTATTGGCAACGCCCTGCAATGGAGACCAGACAGATGACCTTTGACACCTCAATCGACCGCCGCGGCACCCATAGTGCGAAATGGGATGCGATGGAAAAGAACTATGGTGTGTCACCTTCAGATGGGATCGCAATGTGGGTTGCCGACATGGACTTTCAACCACCACAAGGCGTCTTGGACATCGTCCAAAAACAAATCGATCATGGGATTGTCGGCTATTACGGCGATGAAGCATCCTATAGGGATGCAATCTGTTGGTGGATGCGCGAGCGACATAGCTGGGACGTGGATCCAGCCCACATTTTTACAACGCATGGACTAGTACACGGAACGGGAATGTGTGTCGACGCCTTTACCCAGCCCGGTGAAGGTGTTGTCTTGTTTACGCCAGTCTATCATGCATTTGCCCGTGTCATCAAATCGGCAGGCCGTGAGGTTGTGGAATGCCCGTTGATCAACCGCGACGGGCGATATGAGTATGATTTCGACACCTATGACGCACAGATGACGGGCAATGAGCGGATGGTCATCCTCTGCTCACCACATAACCCCGGCGGTCGGGTCTGGAGCAAGGCCGAGTTACAGGCCGTTGCGGCCTTTGCAAAACGGCATAACCTGATTTTGGTATCGGACGAAATTCACCACGATTTGGTGATGCCCGGTCAAACTCATATTCCCATGACTGCAATTGATGGGATTGAGGATCGTTTGGTGATGATGACCGCCCCCACCAAGACATTCAACATCGCCGGTTCACATACGGGCCACGTGATTATTGCCGATCCTGAATTGCGTGTAATGTTTGGCAAACGAATGGCCGCGTTGGGTTTATCGCCCAACAGCTTTGGCCTCTTTATGACAACAGCTGCCTATTCCCCCGAGGGGGCCGAATGGGTCGACAGCTTGTGCGACTATCTTGATCAAAATCGACGCATTTTAGATGATGGTCTAAACGCAATTCCCGGCGTCGCCTCGATGCAGATGGAAAGCACATATTTGGCCTGGGTCAACTTTGCAGGGACGGGCATGAGCAGTGGTGAATTTATCGACCGCGTGCAAAATCGCGCAAAAATTGCGGCCAATCATGGTGCAACCTTTGGTACCGGCGGTGAGACATTTCTACGATTTAATTTTGGTGCACCGCGTGCCGTTATCGAAGAGGCCGTTCAAAGAATGCAGACCGCGTTCAGCGATCTGCAATAGCGGGGTCTAGCCTCGACAAAGATGCGGAGGTCCGTCACGGACGGTCAAAAACAGACCGTCGTTTTAGAGCAATATCGAATATGACCTTGAAACGATGGTGCGCCACCACGGCTGTGTAAGTTAACTATCCGGTTTCGTTGCGAGAGTGACGGCATGCCGCCTCGACTATTGGGCGATATCTGTGTTTGTTACTTTCACCTTAGGCCGCAAGACATGCGGTTTGGTTGCATCATAAAGCGCAGAGTCGGGGAACCCGTGAGCATCGGCCAATGCCGGCCCCACAAGGATCAAAGCCGTCCTTGTAATCTTGGCTTCTCGGACACGTGCGTGAATGTCAGACAATGTACCTCGGATGATTTGTTGATCCGGCCAGCCAACTCGGTAGATCACAGCGAGCGGGCAATCAGCACCGTAAAACGGGGCAAGCTGGCGTTCAATTTCGCGCAACGCGCGGATGCCAAGATGGATGGCAAGCGTCGTTCCTGTACGGGCAAAGTTTTCGAGGGTCTCACCGGCAGGCATAGAAGTAGACTTCATCGACATACGGGTCAGTACGATGGACTGCGCCACTTCCGGGATCGTAAGTTCTTGCCCCAAGGCCGCTGCTGCGGCGGTATAGGCGGGCACTCCGGGGATGATTTCATAGGGTATGTCATCCGCTTTTAGGCGGCGAATTTGTTCCGCTATGGCACCATAAAGCGAAGGATCGCCAGAATGCACCCGCGCGACATCTTTGCCGTCCTTATGGGCCGCCAAGATTGCAGCATGTGTTTCATCCAGGGTCATAGGGGCTGTGTCCATTACAAGGGCATCCGCGGGCGCACCTTTGACGACCAATGGCGGAACGAGCGATCCTGCGTAGAGACAAACAGGGCATGCGGCGATCAAGCGCGCGGCCTTGAGCGTCAAAAGTTCGGGATCGCCCGGACCCGCACCGATGAAAAAAACTGTCATGCCAGGTCTCCGTCAATTTTTCGGGCATAGCCGCGCGGCGTGTACATGCGTGGTCCCTCGCCAAGTTGCGCCAATTTTGAGTGGCTGGAACCCACTAAGACGACGGTCAACATATCCACCTCATCAACATCCAAGTCGGCCAAGCGGCGATACCGGATGTGCTCCTCTGGGCGGCCCAGCGAAGACGCGAGCATCACAGGTGTATCAGCGGGACGATGTTCCAAGAGTATATCACGAGCCTCGGCCAGAAGGGTACGGCGACGCTTGGAGACGGGATTATAAAACGCAATCACAAAGTCCCCCTCGGCCGCCGCATTGAGGCGTTTGATAATGTCTTCTCGCGGTGTCAAAAGATCCGATAAGGAAATGGCGCAAAAATCATGACCAAGAGGCGCCCCGGCCCGTGCCGCAGCCCCTTGCAATGCAGACACTCCCGGAGAACACACCACTTCAACGCGGCGCGCGGCATCCGAAACACCCAGTTGCTCAGGGCCGCGATCCATCAATTCAAACA
>JALZWD010000281.1 GCA_023300365.1 Flavimaricola sp.
GGTGATGTCGGGTGTCTCTTCGGCCAATGTGCGGCGAATGATCCGCATGGTTTGCCCGTTGGGTTCCACCCAAAGCGTTTCTTCCTCAAGCTCGGGCTCTTTCATCATCCAATGGGCCAAACGGCGCAACAATTCCAACTGCGGCCCGCCGCCCTCAAACCCACGGTCCCAAAGCCAGCTTTGGTCGGACGTCATCAGGGCCACGCGGCCTTCGCCCACACGGTCAAGCACCAACAATGGCCGCCCATCAATGCCCTCCATCACCACGGTGGCCTCTGGCGTTGGGGTCACCTCAATCTGGCGCAGCCAGCGGCCCCAAGTGGGCGTCACCTCAGGGTCAAGCGCGCCCACAAGCCCCGCAGTCACGGGATGGCGTTGACCGATCTGTGACAACAGCGGCACAAACCCCTCATCCAGCACACGCGCCGTTGGGGCCGCAGGCAGCACAAACCCAAGTGGCGAGCGATAGATGCTGTCGGCGCTGGCATATTCAGGGCCCGACGACACAAGCACAGCCCCGCCATCGCGCACATACCGCGCGATATTCTCAAGATAATTGGACGGCAAAATCCCGCGTCTGCGGTAGCGGTCAAAAATGATCAGGTCGAATTCGTCGATCTTTTCGATAAACAACTCGCGTGTGGGAAAGGCGATCAAAGACAGCTCTTCGACGGGCACGCCGTCTTGCTTTTCAGGGGGGCGCAGGATGGTGAAATGCACAAGGTCGACCGAGGCATCCGATTTCAACAGATTGCGCCATGTCCGCTCTCCGGGGTGCGGCTCGCCTGAAACCAACAACACACGCAGACGGTCGCGCACGCCGTTGATCTGAACCACAGCGGCATTGTTGCGATCCGTCAACTCGCCTTCGGCCATTGGCGTTTGGAATTGCAGCACGTTCATCCCGCCATGGGGCAATGTGATCGGCAATTCGATATCTTGGCCAACCGGCACCTCAAACTCAAGCGGCGCGCCTCCATCAATTGCAATCGATAGGGGGACAAAATCATCACCGGGGCTTGCGCCTTGATCCTCAACCCGCACCGTCAGGTTTACCGGCTCATCCAAGATCGCAAACGCAGGCGCGTTGCGCACAATCAAACGACGGTCCCAATCATCCTCTTGCCCACTGAGCAACACATGCACAGGCGCGGGCAGGGCGGGGGCGCGGTCAATATCGTGGATCTGTCCATCGGTGAGCAGAACAATCCCCGCAATGCGCCCCTGCGGCTCTTCGGCCAAGGCGCTGGTGAGGGTGGTCATTAATTGTGATCCCGCGTCGCCCTCGCCGTCGCCCATACGCACCACGCGCAATTCGGTGTTGCGGCGGGCCTCCACCTCGGCTTGCAAGCCCGCAAGTGCGGCATCCGTCTGCGCGTCGCGCCCGGCAATCCCTTGGCTGGCGCTTTCGTCGACAACCGCGATCACGATATCCGACAGGGCCTCGCGGTCTTCGGTCTGAAGCGAGGGGTTGGCAATCGCGGCCAACAAGGCCACCGCCGCCAATCCGCGCAACCACCAGCCCGGCATACGCCGCCACAACGCCAGCACAATAAACACCACCGCCATCGCACAGGCCGCATAAACGAACACCCACGGCAACAGCGGATCAAGCAATATATCGCGGGTCATTGGCCCAACCTCTCAAGCAATGCCGGCACATGCACCTGATCGGATTTATAATTCCCGGTCAGCACATGCATAATCAAGTTCACACCAAAGCGCAGGGCAATCTCGCGCTGCCGCTCTCCGGCGGTGCCGCGCCCCACGGGCAACATCCACGTGCCGTTTTCATTCACGGCCCATGCCGCCGCCCAATTATTGCCGCCGATCACCACCGGCGTCACACCGTCATTGAGGTTGCGAAACGGCATCCCTTCAGCCTGTTCGGCGTCGACTGGGGCGGCCTCAACCCAAACATCGCGGCTGTTCCAACGGCCCGGAAAATCTTGCAACAAATAAAAGGCCCGCGTCAAAACATGGTCCTGTGGGATCGGTGCGATTGGCGGAATATCCAAACCTGCGGCGATCTGCTGCAACCGCTGCCCCTCGGGCGTGGCGGTGCCGAACCCGGCGGTATCGGCATCGCGGGTATCAAACAAGATCATTCCCCCCGAGCGCAAATAGCGGTTGAGCTTGGCATAGGCCTCGGCCGAGGGCAGGGGTTGGTTGCCCGTCACTGGCCAATACAAAAACGGGAAAAATGCCAGATCATCATTTTCAATGCTTATGCCCATCGGACGCGCAGGCTCAATCGAGGTGCGGCGAAACAAGGTCTGTGACACGCCCAACAAGCCCGCCCCCGCGACCTCGTCGACGGTGGCGTCGCCGGTCAACACATGGGCCAAAACCACACGGGTTGTCGCCGCAAGGGCAAAGGTATCGTTGATCGTTGGCAAATCAGGCACTTCGGCGGTTTGCGCCTGCGCAGCCCCCGTCATAGATGCCCCCGTCATCAGCGGCAGCAGCATCACCACCGCAAGCGCCGCGGCGATACCGCTGTTGGCCTTGCGGCTTGCCCCGCGCAACCGCCCCGACAACATCAGCGAGCACAAAATATCCAACATCAGCAACATCAATGCCCCCCCTAAAAACCACCCCTTAAGGTTCAATTCACGCGCCGCAGCCATCCCCTCAATCGGGATGCGCGCGGGCCATGCGGCGGGCGCCAGCGTCGTGTCGGCGGCAATCACATTTAAGGCCAAACGCCGATCATCCCCGGCATAAAGGCCCGGAGGGATCGCGGCGCTTGGCTGTCCTTGTGTCAGGGCTTCGGCCAAATTCGCGCCCTCCACACCGGGCAATGTATCGGTCCGCGCAAGATCGCCATAGGCATCGAGCACGCTTGTCGGCACCCAAGTGGTTCCTTCAAGGTCTTGGGCCGTTGGGGCCATTGGCCGCGTCGAGACGGCCAAACGCTCAAGCATCTGAACATAAAGCCCCGAAAGCGGCAGGGTCGACCATTCGGCATTTGCCGTGACATGAAACAAAATCACCGATCCTTGGCCCAAGGTTTTGCGCGTCACCAAAGGCGTCCCGTCGGTCAGCTGCGCGATAACGCGGCTGGCCAGCGTCGGGTCGGGCTGTGCCATCACTTGGGCTGTGATCTCAACGTCTGTGGGCACGGGCAGGCCGAAAAACGGCGAGGCCTCGTCAAATGGCGCAAGGGATTTCGGCTCGCCCCAACTGAGCGCGCCGCCCACATTGCGCCCCCCGGCGCGCAGGCGGACGGGCATCAACGGATCCTCTTGCGCGCGTCCAAGATCAGAGGCGGCAAGGCGCGGCCCCGCGAACCGCACCAAAAGGCCGCCCGCTTCGATCCAATCTTGCAATCCACGGGCCTCGCCCTCGGCAATCTGGGCCACATCCGCAAGGATAATAACATCCGGGTTGGCCAACAAGATATCGGACACAGTGCCATCAATCAGGTCGGCATTGGGCGAAAGGGCCTCAGATAGGTAATGGGTTGGTGACAGCAACACGAGACCCTCGCGGTCGCTCCCGCCCGCCAAAAGCGCGATCTCGCGACGGCGCAATGCATCGTCGGCCAATGTCACGGCGGCCGCAGAGCGCAGGCCCGCCACCTCAAAGCGCGTGATCCGGTTGCGCAATTCGGCGGGCAATGTCAGCGCCGTCTCGGCCACAGCGTCGCCCGCGGCAAACTCAAGCGTCGCACTGGCCAAGGGCCGCTCAACACCCGATGGATCAAGGCCCACCGCATTTACCGCCACCTCACGTGCGCCGCCTGTGGGGGTGCGCGCCGCCGAAAGGCCGATTTCGCCGTCGACAAACTGAACCGGATGCAGGGCAATCGCCTGCCGCGGGCTTTGGAATACGGTCACTTGCCCATAGGCCTCAAGCGCGCTCAGCGTCGCCTCGCGCCCTGTATGGGCCAAACCGTCCGACAACCAAAAGGTATCAAATGGCCCTTCAAGCGCGCTGGCCCATTCCACAACCGCCGCCGCATCGGGCATAAATGGCGCAGGCTCTAGTCCGGGCAGGGCAAGGGCCGTGACATCCCCGGTTTGAAAGGTCAGCGTGCTGGGCAATGTGGTGAGGGTGGTCAATGCGGTGGGGCGCCCATCGCGGTGCGCCTCGGCCAACAGATCGGCAATCCGGTCGCGCCGGGCTGGCCAATCGCGCGCATCCGCCCATGTGCCATCCGCCACGATCAACAACGGTCCGTCCCCCTCGCGGGCCTGTTGTGGGTTTAAGAGCGGCCCGGCAAAGCCCGCGATGATCGCGGCCACCGCCAACATCCGCAACAACAGCAGCCACCAAGGTGTGCGGTCCGATTGCGTGGTCTCATCCGTTAGCCCCAACAACAACGCCACACCCGGAAACCGCCGCGTGATCGGCGCAGGCGGCACCGCCCGCAAGATCAGCCAAAGGATCGGCAGCGCCGCAAGCGCGGCCAAAAGCCAAGGTGTGGTAAATGCGATGGGGCCAAGGGTGAACATAGGCAACTACTCGTTGGGAATGGGGGCGAGGTTCGATTTGAGTATTTTTGGCAAGATGAGACTGTGGGTTGGCGCGCAAATTGTTGGGTTTGTACAAGTCATCGGCGGGCCAAAGCGTGGTATATCCACATTAACGCCCCAGAGGCCGCCGCATCAGTGTGGTGAATGTTAAATTGCCAACCGGTGATGCGGGCCAAATGCGCGAGGCGGTCTTTGCGTGTGGCAAGGCGATCAAGATAGGCGGCGCGCAGGTCGCCTGCCTTGAGGGTTTCATGCTCAAGCGCGCCGGTCATGGATTGGAAAATGGTGCGCCCATCAAAGGGAAACGTCTCTTCTTGGGGGTCAAGAACCTGAAGCATCACCCCGCGCACACCGCGATCGGCAGCACGGGTAAGGGCCGCTTCGGTTTTGTCCAAATCCCCAAGGAAATCCGACACAAAAACGGCCCGCGAATGCGTCGGCATCTCGCGGGCGTCTGGGTGGCCATAATCGCTGTCTTCATCCTGCGCCAAGCGTTCGGCAATCGCGCCGATTTGCACGCTGCCGCGTTTGTGCGGCAGCCCGGCCATACCGATCCGCTCGCCGCCACGATTGAGCAAGATCGCCGTGGCAAGCGCCAAGGTGCGCGCCCGGTGGGCTTTGGTCACATCTTGCGAGGCAAACGACATCGCCGCGGATGCATCGACCCAAAGCGTCACCGATTGCGCGATCTGCCACTCTTTTTCTTGCACAAAGGTGGTGTCCGAACGCGCCGAACGGCGCCAATCAATCGCGCGGGCCTCATCATGCTGTGCGGCCTGCCTGTATTGCCAAAACGTATCCCCAAGCCCCGCGCGTTTGCGGCCGTGATCGCCCACCACAACTGTGCTTGCCAAATGCTCGGCCTCGGCCAAAAGCGGTGGCAAGGCACTGGCGAGGGCCTCGCCGTCTGTGCGCAGAGTTAGGGAGGTGTTCATGCGGCGGCAACGGCCCGCGTGGCCGTCTCGGCGGCGCGGTCGATCAAGGCCACGAGGCTTTCGCCGCGTGCGCGCGCGGCAAAGGACAAGGCCATGCGGTGCGTCAACACCGGGGCCGCCATTTTGCGCACATCCTCGGGCGAGGGGGCCAAACGCCCGTCAAGCAATGCCTGCGCACGCACAGCCAACATAAGGGCCTGCGATGCACGTGGGCCGGGGCCCCAGCTGACGTTTTGGCGGATGAAATCGGGCGCTGTGTCATCGTCGGGGCGGCAGGCGCGCACCAGATCAAGGATCATCTCGACAATCGCATCGCCCACCGGCATCCGCCGCAACACGGTCTGCGCGGCCAACAAATCATCGGCCGAAAATACAGGCTCAACGCTGGCCTGATGCGTGCCCGTTGTGGCCAACAAAATCGCGCGTTCGGTGTCGCGCTCGGGGTAGGGCACGTCGATCTGCACGAGGAAACGGTCAAGCTGTGCTTCGGGCAGTGGATAGGTGCCTTCCTGCTCAAGCGGGTTTTGTGTGGCCAGCACATGAAACGGCACACCAAGGGGGCGGTGCTCGCCCGCGATGGTCACTTCCTTTTCTTGCATCGCCTGCAACAACGCCGATTGCGTCCGGGGTGATGCGCGGTTGATCTCATCGGCCATCAACAATTGGCAAAACACAGGGCCTTGGATAAACCGAAACGCCCGGCTGCCGTCTTTGGCCGTTTCCAACACTTCGGATCCCAAAATATCGGCGGGCATCAAATCGGGGGTAAACTGGATGCGGTTGCCATTCAGGCCCATCACCGTCGACAATGTATCCACCAACATCGTCTTACCCATGCCCGGCAAACCAATCAGCAACGCATGCCCGCCACACACCAACGCGGTCAGCGTCAGGTCAACCACGCGGTCCTGTCCGATGAACATTCCTGCAATACTGGCGCGGGCTTCGCCCAGCTTGGCGCCCAAAGTTTCGATATCGGCAACCAGATCGGCCTCAACGCTCATGACAATGCTCCTGCAAACTCTATAATGCTTAATTGACCAGATAAGATGCCGGACCCCAATGGCAAACATCGAAATTGCGAAAGAAATGCACATGATCGTGACACCCTCGGCGGAAAACATCGCAGCAGCAGCCCAAGAGGCCGGCACAAAAGGGCCGCCTCCGGTGCATTTGTGGAACCCCGACTTTTGCGGCGACCTTGATATGCGCATCGCCCGCGACGGCACATGGTTTTATCTTGGCACGCCCATTGGCCGGCCCGCTTTGGTGAAATTGTTCTCATCCATTCTTAAACGCGAGGGGGATGCCTATTTCTTGGTGACGCCCGTCGAGAAAGTGGGGATCACCGTCGATGATGCCCCGTTTGTGGCCGTGGATTTTGATGTGGTGGACGGCGGGCTGTCGTTTGTGACCAATGTCGAAGACCGCGTCACCGCAGGCCCCGACCACCCAATTCGCGTGGAGCGCGACCCGGCCACAGGCGAACCTTCTCCTTATGTCCTGATCCGCCGCAACCTCGAGGCGCTGATTGATCGCAAGTCGTT
>JALZWD010000282.1 GCA_023300365.1 Flavimaricola sp.
CGCCATCGTCGCATATAACACGACGCCACCCGCGGCCATCGACCACAAAACATTGCGCGTCCAAAACCCCACCACCAAGGTAACAATCGCCGCCAAAATGCGCGCGGGGTCAGGCGCGCCTCCTGTGGCTTGGGGCCAAAGCACCAAGGGGGCCACCAAACCGGGCAAAATCGCAACCGCGGCATACCGCAGATGGCGCACCATCGCCGGGGGCATAGGTTTGCGGCCCACAAGGCCCAAGAATGAATAGCGGATCACAAACGTGCCGATGCCCAAAACGACAATCACGATCCAGATGTTGATGTCACTCATGCAGCGGCCCGCCGGTCTTGCCACACCTCAACCCGGGCGCCGACCATCATTGCCAGCGTTGCAGCAATGAGTAACCCGAGGCCAAAAGGGATAAAGGCCAAAACCAGCGCAAGCGTCGCCGACGTAAGCGCCGCGGCAATATGCGCCGGAGTGCGCAGCATCGGCCCAACCAGCGCCAGAAAACAAATCGGCACCGCAAAATCGAGAGCCAGCCACTCTGGGATCGCCGCGCCAAGCACCGCCCCCAAAACCGTGCAGATCATCCAAACCGGATAAAGCGGGACAATAACCCCAAAATAATACCCCGTGCGCATGGGCAAATCCCACTGCGGGTTTTCTTCAAACCGCGACACCCCAAGCGCATAGGTTTGGTCGACCAAGAAATAGGCGATCAACACACGCTGCCAACGCGGCGCCATCCCCAGATGCGGCGTAAGTGCCGCTGAATACATCACCAGCCGCAGGTTCACCGCCATTGCCGTGATCACCACCATCGCAAGGGGGGCCGCCTCTTGCATCAATTGCAATGCGGTAAACTGTGACGCTCCGGCAAAAACGGCGAGAGACATGCCAATGATCTGGACCATATCCAAGCCCACCTCGGCCGAGACAACACCAAACAAAAACGCAAACGGCGCCACCACAACCAGAAACGGCAGCGCGTCAAAGACGCCGCGCCAAAAGGCGGATTTGGGTGTGGTGGTGGCCATCCGACTGGCGTAGCGTCACGAGTGTTCCTTGGCAATTAAGAAAGCATGCCCGATGACCACGCCGATTGTCCTGCGGTATCACAACACACAACGCGACATGGCCGATGCAATGATCGCGGCTGGCAAGGCAATCGCGAGCAAAAAACGCGATTGGCCATTTTTTGTGGGTTCAATCGCTGTGGTCTATTTGGCTACGGTGGGCGGCCTGGCAATCGGTGCGTTGATATGGAACGCGGCATTGGACCAAAGCGGAAGCATCTTACCTTGGCTTTTCGTGGGCGGCATCATGGGTCTGGCGATCACGTTTTTGACATACCGCCGCATGATTTGGGTCCAGGCGGCGGCAACACTCAACTCGCGCTTTTGCGCATCTCAACAACACATGTCGCTTGGACCCGACGGTGTGGTGCTCAGCAACGATGTGGCACATTGGCAGACGGATTGGACCGGGGTCGAGGCGGTCGTTGCGATGAAATCCGGCATGGCCATCGTGGTCTCTGGCATTGTCTATCCCGTGCCCAACGCCAGCTTTAACGCGACAACACCCAAGGCGGATGCCCTAGCACACGCGCAAGCATGGCACGCGGCGGCCCAAGGATGAGCGGGCCGCATGCAATGATCCTTGCGGGTGGTGGCGCGCGGCGCATGGGCGGCGGCGACAAGGGGCTGTTGGCTTTGGGGGGGGGAACTGTGCTGGGCCAAGTCGTGGCGCGGATTGAGCCACAGGTGACGCGGCTTGCGCTTAATGCCAACGGCGACCCGGCCCGCTTTGCCGCTCTTGGATTGCCGGTCCGTCCCGATACAATCGACGGCCAGCTTGGCCCATTGGCGGGCATCCTCACCGCGATGGACTGGGCCAACGCCCAGGGGGCCGCTTCGGTCTTCACCGTTGCAGGCGACACGCCGTTTTTGCCCGGTGATCTTATCCCGCGCCTGATGCTCGCCGCCGAAGACGCGCCCTCGGGCATGGCGATCGCCACAAGCGACGGGCGCGCGCATCCCACATGCGGTCTCTGGCCTGTTGGTTTGGCCGATGATCTGCGGCGCACCTTACAAGACGGCACCCGCCGCCTCACCGATTGGACCGATAAACACACCGCCGCAATGGCGCCCTTTCCCGCCACAAAACCCGACCCGTTCTTTAACATCAACACACCAGACGATCTGGTCACCGCACGAGAGTTCCTATGAAAGTCTACGGCATCATCGGCTATAAAAACGCGGGCAAAACCTCGCTTGTTGAACGGCTCGTGACCGAGTTTTGCAACCGCGGCTTGCGGGTAAGCACCGTGAAACACGCCCACCACAGCTTTGATCTGGACGCGCCGGGCAAAGATACCTACCGCCACCGCACCGCTGGCGCAGAACAGGTGATGATGGCCACATCCACACGCTGGGTCTTAATGAATGAACTACGCACCCAGCCCGAGCCCGCCTTGGCCGACCTGCTCGCACGTATGGCCGACGTCGATCTGGTAATTGTCGAAGGCTACAAACGCGACACCCACCCCAAAATTGAGGTCTGGCGGGCGCAAACAGGCCACGAAATGATCGCGCCCAATGACCCCACCGTGCGGGCCATGGCCACCGACAGCACGCCCGATATCGACCGCCCCCTGCTCGATCTCAACAACACCGCCGCAATCGCAGATTTCATCTGGAACGATCTCCAAGCCCTATGAAAGCCCCCGTGATCCAACCCGGCTTTGACGCCACCGAACGGCCTGTGGTGGCACGCCTCTATTGGGAGGCCTTTGGCCCAAAACTCAGCCGCGTGATGGGCCCCGAGGCCAAGGCACTGGCCTTGATTGAAGCGGTCTTGGACCCAACACACGGCCTCTGCGCGCGCGACGCGGGGGGCGCTGTGCTGGGCGTGGTCGGGTTCAAAACGGCCAAAGGCGCGCTCGTAGATGGCGGCTGGGCCGATATGCGCCGGGCGTATGGGCTTTGGGGCGGCGCATGGCGGGCCCTTGCGATTTCCCTGCTCGAACGCGACACCGACAACCAACGCTTTTTGATGGACGGTATTTTCGTCACGGCCAAGGCGCGCGGATACGGTGTGGGAACGGCCCTGTTGCACGCAATCGCAGACGAAGGCCGCACGCGCGGCTACGGCAAACTGCGCCTTGATGTGATCGACACCAACCTGCGCGCCCGCGTCCTTTACGAGCGCTTTGGGTTTGTCGCCACAAACACACAAAACCTCGGATTTTTGCGCCACCTTTTCGGCTTTTCATCCGCCACAACCATGGTGCTTGATCTCGCCCCCTAAGGCATGCGCCCTTTGGGTCTCATCTTGCCAAAAATACTCAAAAATCCCCGTCACACCCGCAAAACAGCGCCAGCGAGGGTGCGCCAATCATCATAGATACTGCCGCCCGCAGGGCGTCCTTTGGATCAAAGGGCTCTAGTCAAACGTGCCGGCCACACGGCCAAGCAACATGAACGCCCGCGCCGACCGCGTCTCTGACAGGAACGAAATCTGCTCGTCCGTCGCGTCGTTTTCAAACTCCGCCAACATCTTGTCAAACAGGCGCAGGAAATGATGCGCCGCATCGCGAAAAATTGGATCTTCGCGCATGCGCCCCGCGGTCAGCGCCAGCGACGAGCGGTCCCGCACACCCCCAAGTGAGGCGACGGCCCGGCCGCGTTCACCCATCGCAAATCGCCGCCAGATCGACGGGCGGGCGCGGTCGGGGCTTAGGTCATCGACATAAATTCCGTCTTGGCTCAACAAGGTCAGCACGTCTTGCGCGGCTTGGATCAATTGCCGGGCTTGGCGTTCTTGCAACGCCCGGCGCAGGGCCACAAACCCTTCCTCGTCTTGATCGGTATCCGGGAAATTCAGCGCCCGTATCATATCCTCCCGGTCCAACGGCGGCGCGATCTCTTCGGCCGAGGTGCCCAGCGCCAATGACGGCTGTTCTTCGCTGGTGATCGGCTGATGCGCCGTGGGCAACGGATGGCGTTTGGGGCTGCGGTTGCTGGCAAAACTGGCCATGGTGGTTTCGGTTTGTTTGGTCGCTTCTGCGATCTCGTCCAATCGGCGCTCAACCGATGCGCCGCCTTTGGTCCCCTGAAGTTGCCGGTCGGCCAGATAGGTTTGCCGCATCGCATCAATACTGGCCTGCAAACGGCGGCTTTCCTCGCGCATAATCCGGCTTGACCGCGCCGCCAATGCCGCCACCCAAATCAGGGCAACAGGCAAAAAGACCGCAATCAAGGTCATTACAAACCGCAGGCTATCAACCGGTTGATCCGACGGCGGCGAGGGCGCGGTGAGGAAAAAGACGGCCGTAAACACCAGCCAAAGCGCACTAAGCCCCACGGCGATCCATTCCGCAAACGACGCCCCTTCCCGCTCGGCCCCACCCGAAAGGGCAAGGACGGCGTCAGCTTTGATAGTAGGCTCAGCCATGACAGATGTCCGAAAAAATGAGGGGGCTTAGGCGTAGGAGATTTTCAATACTTCATAGGCCTTGGTGCCGCCGGGCGTGCGCACCTCAACACTATCGCCCACGTCCTTGCCAATCAGGGCGCGCGCGAGGGGCGATTTAATATTCAGACGCCCATTCTCAATATCGGCCTCGTATTCGCCGACAATCATAAATGTCTTTTCCTCGTCGGTGTCTTCATCAACCAGCTCAACATTGGCGCCAAACTTGATCGTGCCCGAAAGCTTGGCAACATCAATCACATCCGCCAGCGAAATCGCCCCCTCAAGCTCTTTGACGCGGCCCTCGATGAACGATTGTTTTTCCTTGGCAGAATGGTACTCGGCATTCTCGGACAGGTCGCCATGGGCGCGGGCCTCTGAGATCGCCGCAATAATGGCAGGGCGTTCCACAGATTTCAGGTGCTTGAGTTCCGCATTCAGCGCCTCGTAACCGGCCTGTGTCAGTGGGATCTTTTCCATAAACGTTCTACCTTTGGACAGATGTTGCAGCCTGTGTAGCAAGGAAAAACACCAAACCCAAGCCACCATCGCACCAAGGCGGGCATTGCCGCTATGCACGGTGACGTAACGCCAGATCGGTCAATTTCGCGTGCCACGATTGCCCAAACCCTTCAAACGGTCTAGCAAGAAATGTAACCTTGTTGCGCGGCCCATTCCAAAGGCCCCCATTTCGTAAAGGAACTGCTAGATGACACGCGAATCCATGGACTATGATGTTGTGATTGTGGGCGCGGGTCCTGCCGGTCTTTCGGCGGCGATACGCCTCAAGCAATTGGACGCCGATTTGGACGTTGTCGTGCTTGAGAAAGGGTCCGAAGTGGGCGCGCATATTCTGTCTGGTGCTGTCTTGGACCCAACCGGAATTGACCAACTGATCCCCGATTGGAAAGAACGCGGTGCGCCGATCACTGTGCCAGTAAAGAAAGACAACTTTTACATGCTCGGCGAGGCCGGAGCGGCGCGCATCCCCAATTTCGTGATGCCGCCTTTGATGAACAACCACGGCAACTACATCGTGTCGATGGGCAATGTGTGTCGCTGGATGGCCGAACAGGCCGAAGCACTGGGTGTTGAAATCTTTCCCGGCATGGCCTGCTCTGAGCTGGTCTACCGCCAAGACGGCAGCGTCGGCGGTGTGGTCGCGGGCGAATTTGGCCGCGAGGCGGATGGGTCCGAGGGGCCAAATTATGAACCGGGCATGGAGCTGAATGGCAAATACGTCTTCTTGTCTGAGGGCGTGCGCGGGTCGCTTTCCAAAGAGGTTATCGCCAAATTCGATCTGGCCGAGGGCCGCGAGCCGCAGAAATACGGTCTGGGGATGAAAGAAATCTGGGAGATCGACCCCGACAAGCACTCCGAAGGCACCGTGACCCACACGATGGGCTGGCCCTTGGGCAAAAACGCGGGCGGTGGGTCATTTATCTATCACCTTGATAACAATCAGGTCTACGTGGGCTTTGTGGTCCACCTTAACTACAAAAACCCCCACATGTTCCCTTACATGGAATTCCAGCGGTTCAAGCACCACCCGATGGTGGCCGAGCTTCTTAAGGGCGGCAAACGTGTGGCCTATGGCGCGCGCGCGATCACCGAAGGCGGCTATCAGGCGATGCCGCAAACCGCCTTCCCCGGCGGCGCGCTCTTGGGCTGTTCTGCGGGTATGGTCAACGTGCCGCGCATCAAGGGCAACCACAACGCCATGCTTTCGGGTATCCACGCCGCCGAGGCCGCACATGCCGCCATCGGTGCGGGCCGCGCGGGCGATACATTGGCCGAATACGATACCGCAGTGCACGAAGGCCCCATCGGCAAAGACCTGCGCCAAGTGCGCAACGTCAAGCCGCTTTGGTCCAACTATGGCCTCACCGCCTCGCTTGCGCTTGGGGGTATGGATATGTGGACCAACAACCTGTTTGGCCTGTCGCTCCTTGGCACGCTCAAACACCGCAAATCGGATGCTGACAGCACCGGCAAAGCCGCCGATTACAAACCTATCGATTA
>JALZWD010000283.1 GCA_023300365.1 Flavimaricola sp.
TCAGCAGGCTCGTACTGGGCGCGGTCTTGCACATAGACCATGTGCTTAAAGTCGACCATCTCAATGCCCATTTCGGCCTGATGTTCGCGGAACAAATCTTGGGCGTCATAGGCGCCATAAAAATCTTCACCAGCAGAATTTGAGCCGGGGCCTGCATGGTCGCGACCTACGATAAAGTGGGTGCAGCCATGGTTTTTGCGGATCAACCCGTGCCACACCGCTTCGCGGGGGCCGGCCATGCGCATTGCGAGGTTCAGCAGCGACATCGATGTGGTTGAGGAGGGGTATTGATCAAGCACAGCTTCGTAGCAGCGCACGCGGGTAAAGTGATCGATATCGCCCGGTTTGGTCAGGCCGACAACGGGGTGGATCAACAGGTTGGCCTGCGCCTCTTTGGCCGCGCGGAACGTCAGCTCTTGGTGGGCGCGGTGCAATGGATTGCGGGTTTGAAAGGCCACAACCTTGCGCCAGCCCATCTTGCGGAAATAGGCGCGCAATTCGTTGGGCGTGTCGCGCCGCGCGCGAAAATCGTAGTGCACGGGCTGTTGGATACCAGTGACGGGGCCGCCAAGGTAGACGTCGCCGGCTGTGTTGTGCAGATAGTTCACCGCGGGGTGGGCGCTGTCGTCGGCGCCAAATACTTTTTCCGCCTCGCGGGCTTTGTTGGGTGTCCATTTGTCGGTGACGGTCATGGTCCCAAGGATCACGCCTTCTTGGTCACGCAGGGCGATGTCTTGGCCCATTTCGATCGTATCGGCAAAATCTGATTTGACGTCCAAGGTGATTGGCATCGGCCAAAGCGATCCGTCGGCCAACCGCATGTTTTCGACAACACCGTTGTAATCCTCTTCCGACAGGAACCCTTTGAGGGGGTTAAAACCACCGTTCATCAGCAATTCAAGGTCGCAGATTTGGCGCGGCGTTAGATCATGGCTGGCAAGTTCGGCAGCGTCTGATTTCATCTTTTGTGCGCTGTCAAAAGAGACATAAAGTTCGGGGATGGGGGCAAGGTTGTTTTGCATGGGGTTGATCCTGTTTGTTAGTGACGGCAAGCCCGAGGGATTGCCAGTTAGTTCAGCGTGTAGCGCGTTGTATTCGCTTAGTTTTCGCGCTAGAAATTGAGTGGTGAGGCGGTTTTTTTCGGCCCCGCCACGTGGGGTAAGGGCATAGACAAAACGGTGCCGTTTATCGGGACCATCCCGGGCGCTTACCTGAACGAGGCCAGCCTCTTGGGCCGCCCGCAGCAGAGCATTAAGCCGCCCCAATGACAGCCCCGCCGCAGATGCCGTCGCACGTTGCGAGGCCTCGGGTGCGGCATCAAGCTGTCGCAAGAGGCGAAAGAGCTGGTCTTGGGCCTCGGGGCTTTGGTTGGTGTCGGTATCGGGCAAAAGACGTCTCGCCAAGTGTTCATCGCTGAACGCTTCGCCCGGAAAGTATGTTCAGTCAAGAACAAACTTTCCTTCCCCGTCATTTGTTACGCGCGCGACACGACCTTTCGGGCCCTTATCTGGGCCCCAAACCTAGTCGTCGTCCTGTTCGGCCAAAAACTTTTCGGCATCCAAGGCCGCCATACAGCCCATGCCCGCACTGGTGACGGCCTGTCGGTAGACATGGTCGGTCAGATCGCCCGCGGCAAAGACGCCGGGGATAGATGTCTTGGTGGTGCCGGGTTGGGTTTGCACATAGCCGCCGTTGTGGGTTTCCAACACATCCTTGACCAATTCCGAGGCTGGTGCGTGACCAATCGCAATGAACACACCCTTGGCTGGAATATCGGTAATCTCGCCGGTCTTGGTGTGTTTGACCTTAACGCCTTCGACGCCAAGGGGGCTGTCTGTGCCATAGACTTCGTCAATTTCGTTGAACCATAGGGTTTCGATCTTGGGGTTCTTCATTAAGCGATTTTGCAAGATTTTCTCAGCACGCAATTCGTCGCGACGGTGGATCAAAGTCACTTTTGAGGCAAAGTTGGTCAGAAACAGCGCCTCCTCGACGGCTGTATTGCCGCCGCCGACAACCACGATCTCTTGGCCACGGTAAAAGAAACCGTCGCATGTGGCACAGGCTGAGACGCCAAACCCTTTAAACTTTTCCTCGCTCTCAAGGCCCAGCCACTTGGCCCGCGCGCCTGTGCACAAGATCACCGCATCCGCCGTCCAAACTGTACCGCTGTCAGTTTGTGCGGTGAATGGGCGTTTGGACAAATCAAGCGAAGAGACAATATCGCCAATCACCTCACAGCCCATTTCGCGCGCATGGGCCTCCATGCGCACCATTAAATCGGGGCCCTGAACTTGGGTATCGCCGGGCCAATTTTCCACTTCGGTTGTCGTCGTCAGCTGACCGCCGGGCTCAATCCCTTGAAGCAATACAGGGTTAAGCATGGCGCGCGCGGCATAGACGCCCGCAGTATAGCCTGCCGGACCAGAGCCAATAATAAGAACCGATGTGTGGCGTGTCTCTGACATGTGATGTTCCCCCGGGATGTGCCCTAGCGTAATTGGTGTGCCTT
>JALZWD010000284.1 GCA_023300365.1 Flavimaricola sp.
CGAAGACAGCCCGCCCGAGAAAAAGGCCCTTCCCCCAACCGACAGGACGCTTGTGCCCTACGGCGTCACCATGTTGCCAAACGGCAAACCCGACACCCCAGCAACTTTTGCCGAACCAGCCCCCGCCAAAACGTCACCAGAAAGTGACACGACCAGCGGCGTGGAAACGGGTTCTTAACAACTCCAAATGCCCACCTTTCCCCGGCCCAACACTTGGCGTATACGTTTTGCCAAACGCAGGCATCAGACCTTGACCCTAGGTCTCGCATCTGATGACTAATACAAAACGTCAGGCAACGGGCCGGGGGACACATGAGCAAGACCAATTCTCACGATAGTGATGTCAGCTTTATTAAGGCACTTGCCGAATTGCTGCGCGACAATGATCTGACCGAGCTTCAGGTCAAACGCGATTATGCCGATAACGACAGCCTCAACGTCAGGGTCAGCCGCCAGATGATGGCCGCCCCCGTGGCTGTTGCCGCCCCTGTCGCCGCAGCGCCAGTTGCCGCAGCCCCTGCTGCCGCCGCAGCTGCCGCTCCGGCCTCCGAGGATCCCGCCGATTTGCCCGGCGCCGTCACCTCCCCAATGGTCGGCACCGTCTACCTTCAGGGCGAGCCGGGCGCACCACCCTTTGCCGCCGTTGGCCAACAGGTGAACGAGGGCGACACCATCCTCATCATCGAGGCGATGAAAACCATGAACCAGATCCCGGCGCCAAAATCCGGCACAATCAAACGGATCTTGGTCGAAGACGGCGGCCCAGTCGAATTCGGCGCCCCCCTGATGATTATCGAATAGGGGCACCCCATGTTCGACAAAATCCTGATTGCGAACCGCGGCGAGATCGCCTTGCGTGTGGTTCGTGCGGCCCGTGAAATGGGCATTGGCTCTGTGGCCGTGCACTCCACCGCTGACAGCGACGCGATGCATGTGCGCATGGCCGACGAGGCCATCTGCATCGGCCCGCCGGCTTCCGCCAACAGCTACCTGTCCTTCGCCGCCATTATCTCCGCCTGCGAAGTCACCGGCGCCCAAGCCATCCACCCCGGCTATGGCTTCCTCTCCGAGAACGCCGCCTTCGTGCAGGCCCTCGAAGACCACGGCCTCACATTCATCGGCCCAACAGCCGAGCATATCCGCGTCATGGGCGACAAAATCACCGCCAAAGACACGATGAAAAAGCTCGGCGTTCCTTGCGTCCCCGGCTCTGACGGCGGCGTGCCAACACTGGCCGACGCAAAGCGGATCGGCGCGGAAATCGGCTATCCGGTCATCATCAAAGCCACCGCTGGTGGCGGCGGGCGCGGCATGAAGGTGGCACAAACCGCCGCCGATATGGAAAGCGCCTTCCAAAACGCCCGCGCCGAAGGCAAAGCCGCCTTTGGCAACGACGAAGTCTATATCGAGAAATACCTCACCACACCGCGCCACATCGAAATTCAGGTGTTTGGTGATGGCAAAGGCCGCGCCGTACATCTTGGCGAACGTGACTGTTCGCTTCAACGGCGCCACCAAAAAGTGTTTGAAGAGGCCCCCGGCCCCTGCATCACCCCCGAATTACGCGCCAAAATTGGCAAGGTCTGCGCCGACGCCTGCGCCGACATCAACTACATCGGTGCCGGAACAATCGAGTTTCTGTTCGAGAACGACGAGTTCTACTTTATCGAGATGAACACCCGCCTTCAGGTCGAACATCCCGTCACCGAAGGCATCTTTGGCGTCGACCTCGTGCGCGAACAAATCAACGTCGCCGCCGGTCTGCCAATGTCGTTCACCCAAGAGGACCTCAAGATCAACGGCCACGCCATCGAAGTGCGGATCAACGCCGAAAAGCTGCCAAACTTTGCGCCCTGCCCCGGCACCATCACGCAATACCATGCCCCCGGCGGCCTTGGCGTGCGCATGGACAGCGCGCTGTACGACGGCTACCGCATCCCGCCCTACTATGACAGCCTGATCGCCAAGCTGATCGTGCAAGGCCGCGACCGCCCCGAGGCCATCGCCCGGCTGGCCCGCGCCTTGGGCGAGCTGATCGTGGACGGCGTCGATACAACCGTGCCGCTGTTTCACGCGCTGCTGCAGGAACCCGATGTGCTTTCGGGCGACTACAACATCCACTGGCTGGAACATTGGCTCGAACAAAACCTCGGCGCATAAGGCGCCGTGACGGCCCCGCACCTCACCCCTGATCTGCTGCTGCACGCCTATGCGATGGGCGTGTTTCCAATGTCCGAAGGCCGCGATGACCCCGAGGTGTTCTGGGTGGATCCCGAACAGCGCGGCATTCTCCCCCTCGATGGGTTTCACATCTCCCGAAGGCTTGCGCGCCGCCTTAACGCGCAAACCTTCAACATAAGTTTCAACAGCGATTTCAACGCCGTAGTGGCCCATTGCGCGGATCGCAAAGAAACATGGATCAACGATACAATCGCCGATCTATACGCCCAACTACACCACATGGGCCACGCACATTCGATCGAAATACGCCAAGATGGCACGCTGGTCGGTGGCGTTTACGGCGTGGCCCTCGGCAGGGCCTTTTTTGGCGAAAGCATGTTCTCAACCCGCACAGATGCGTCGAAAATCGCCCTCGCATACCTAACCGACAGGCTCCGCATCTGCGGCTTTACACTGTTTGACACACAGTTCATCACGGCCCACTTGGCAACCCTCGGTGCAATTGAGATCAGCCGCGCAACCTACCGCAAGGCTCTGCAAAATGCCCTAAAAATAGACGCATCCTTCGATGCAAACGCCGCCGTGCCACCACCTCAAGAGGTGCTGCAGCGCAACGCCCAAACATCATAACGTGGGTGCTCCAATGCCGAAATCGCGGGGTTAGACGCAATGATCCACCCCTCAAATACCGGCTCTTCTTGGCCTTGATAGGTCACGGTGATCTGCTCATAGGCATCACCAGACGGGTTGAGGGTCGGGAAACGGCACTCGCCCAAACGGATGGTCAACAGGCCCACGCGCCGCTCTTCCCCCGTCCGAAGCTCAATATCACGCACAACGCCGGTGATCTTGTCCAACACACGAAGCACGCCACCGGGCCCACGTGTCGCCTCTTGCGCGGCAATCGGTCCGGCCAAAAGGCCTAGTATCATCGCAATTCGGATCACAACAAATCCTCTCTACCAAGCGGCGCCCATGCGGCGCCTACTCTGGCGTCCACGCCTCGTAATCGCCCCGCGGCGTCGGGCTGGCATTGCGCAAGGATCCCGCGGGCGCATAGGCCATCGCCGTTCCGGTCAGGTTCTCTTGGTGCGGCTTTTCCCACGATTTATGGGCCAAGGGGCGCTCTGTCGGCGGCTCATCCCATGTGCGGTGCAGCCAACCATGCCATTCAGGGGCAATTTTACTCGCCTCGGTCTCGCCGTTGAAAATCACCCAACGGCGGCTGTCATCGCGGGTGCGATAAAACACGTTGCCCGCGTCATCCTCGCCAACGCGTTCGCCTTTACGCCAAGTCCATAGTTGGGTGCCCAATGTTTGGCCGTCCCACCAGGTAAAAATCCGTTTAATAAAGAGGCCAACGCCCATCTGAGAAGTCCCTCAATTGCCTTGCTTCGTCATGCCGCATTCTGGGGCAGAGGTCCAGTACCAAGCCGATCTCGGTCTACCTCAAATTTTCAACATTTTCGGCGGCATCCAACGCTTTACGCACCAATGTATGCCGTCACCTCAATTTCAATTTTGTATCGTGGGTCAATCAGGTTGGCCGAAAACATCGTTGCGGCCGGTGGATTGGCGCCAAAGGTTGCCGCCAACACTGGCCAACAGGGCTCAAAATCCGCAGGTTCCGGCAAGATATAGTGAACACGCACCACATCCGCAAAGCTTGCGCCTGCCTCGGCCAATGCCGCGCCAATCGTCTCAAGCGCCGATTGGCACTGTGCCACGACATCGGTTGGGATATCCGCACCCTGCGCCGTTGTTCCGGCAACATGAACCAAATCGCCCGCAACCACGGCTCGGCAATAGCCGACCTTGGCTTCGAACAATCCGCCAGAAGAGATCCGGCGGATCGTCATCAGCTTGCGTTCTTGGTCTCGGCTTCGGCCTCACCGTGGATCATCAAAGGCGCGGCATCCGAATTCACCGCCTCTTCATTCACCACAACCTCGGTCACGCTGTCCATGCCGGGCAGGTCGAACATCGTATCAAGCAAGATGTCCTCCATGATCGACCGCAAACCACGCGCGCCCGTCTTGCGCTCAATCGCCCGCTTGGCAATCGCCGACAAAGCATCGTCGGTAAACGTCAGTTTGGTATCCTCGATCTCAAAAAGACGTTGGTATTGCTTAACCAAGGCGTTCTTCGGCTCGCTCAGAATGGTCACCAACGCATCTTCGTCCAGATCGGTAAGCGTTGCCAAAACGGGCAAGCGGCCCACAAATTCCGGGATCAGACCAAACTTAAGCAGATCTTCGGGCTCAAGCTCGGCAAACAATTCACCGATGCCGCGGGCTTCTTTGTCGGTCACATCCGCACCAAAGCCAATCGACGACCCCTGCCCACGCTGGGCAATGATCTTATCGAGACCGGCAAACGCACCGCCGCAGACGAACAAGATGTTGGTCGTGTCTACTTGCAGGAATTCCTGCTGTGGATGCTTGCGCCCGCCTTGCGGCGGCACCGAGGCCACGGTGCCTTCCATAATCTTCAGCAATGCCTGCTGCACACCCTCGCCCGATACGTCACGGGTGATCGATGGGTTATCAGACTTGCGTGTAATCTTATCGACCTCATCGATATAAACGATACCACGCTGCGCACGTTCCACGTTGTACTCGGAAGCCTGCAATAGTTTGAGGATGATATTCTCAACATCCTCGCCCACATACCCCGCCTCGGTCAGGGTCGTGGCATCCGCCATCGTGAACGGCACATCCAAAATCCGCGCGAGCGTCTGCGCCAGCAACGTCTTACCACAGCCTGTCGGCCCGATCAGAAGGATGTTGGATTTCGCCAGCTCAATATCGCCGGATTTATCCGCATGGTTCAGACGCTTGTAATGGTTGTGCACCGCCACGGCGAGAACGCGCTTGGCATGCTGCTGACCGATCACATAATCATTCAACACTTCGGCAATTTCGGTCGGCGTCGGCACACCGTCAGACGACTTCAGCGAGGACGACTTGGTCTCTTCGCGGATGATGTCCATGCACAGCTCAACACATTCATCACAGATGAACACCGTCGGCCCCGCAATCAGCTTGCGAACCTCATGCTGGCTCTTGCCACAAAAACTGCAATACAGCGTATTTTTACCGTCGCCGCTGGATGTATTCGCCATCTCGTTCCTCCGAACCCTCAGGGCTCATTTCGCTTGTTGGGCTGTCTCTCCAAAAACTTTAAGACAGCCCGCCAGTCGCTACAACGCCAAAACCGCTAACATGCGGTCTTGTTACTTATCGTCATCGTCACCTGTCGCTCTGCTGGTAACAATCTCATCAATATGGCCCCATTCTTTCGCTTCTTCGGGCGACATGAAGTTATCACGCTCAAGAGCAGATTCGACTTTCTTAAGCGTATTGCCCGTGTGCTTGACGTAAATCTTGTTGATCTGGTCCTTGATCTTCTGCGTCTCGGCCGCGTGGATCATGATGTCTGTGGCCTGGCCCTGATAGCCGCCCGACGGCTGGTGCACCATGATGCGCGAGTTGGGCAACGAGAACCGCATCCCCTCCGCACCGGCAACCGACAGGATCGATCCCATCGAGGCCGCTTGGCCAACAACAAGGGTCGAAACCTTGGGCCGGATATATTGCATCGTGTCGTAAATCGACAAACCCGATGTCACCACGCCGCCGGGGCTGTTGATATACATCGAAATCTCTTTCTTGGGGTTCTCGGCCTCAAGGTGCAACAACTGCGCCACCACCAATTGGCTCATCCCATCATGGACCGGGCCATTCACAAAAATGATCCGCTCCTTGAGCAGTCGCGAGAAAATATCATAAGCCCGCTCACCGCGGCTTGTTTGCTCCACCACCATGGGGACAAGGTTCATATATGTGTCAACGGGATCGCGCATCTGCTCTGCCTTCTGATCGGAACATTCGGTTGGGACGTTTGGCGTCTATGCCTACTGTCTTAGTGGCCCTCCGAAGGGGCTTCAAGGGCAGGCCCACCCATAGGCCCTCTCAGATGTCGATTACACCCTATTCTGTCACTATCCGTGATCGAGGTTAGCGTAAGGTTAACGAATAGAACTCAATTTTCGCCCAATGCACCTTGTGGCCGCCGCGCGCCCTCAAGCACGACATTCAACACCGCCCCCATCAAAACCAAATAGGCGCTGATATAAAGCCACATCAACATCGCCACCACCGCACCAATGGACCCATACACCTCGTTATAACTCCCAAAATTGGTCAGATAATACGAAAAGCCCACCGATGCCGCGACCCAAACAACAACCACAACAACCGCGCCGGGCGTAACCCACCCAATGCGCCGCCCCCGCCGGTTCGGACCAAACCGGTACAACACACTCAGCGCCGCAATCACAATCGCAAACATTACAATCCAACGCAGCGCCTCAATCGTCGCCACAAACGACACCGACACCGGCAACAACGCCAAGGCCACCGGCACAATCACCACCGTCAGCAACGCCACGATGCAAATCGCCATCAA
>JALZWD010000285.1 GCA_023300365.1 Flavimaricola sp.
GATTGGTACCTGACCGAAATGTCGGGCCTCTTTGCCCTTATCCATGGCCCACTTTCTGAACTTGATCCAAACGCATCCCCCCAAGACCTTGACCTGCTTACCCGGGCCCTTTTCTCAAGCGTGCACGGCATCGTCCTCTTGGCCCTCGAACAAGCCAGCGCCGGTGTGCCAGCAACCGAGGCCGACAGGATGATCGAGCTGATATTACGTCGCCTCACATAAACTCTTGAACATCGTTCAAATATCGGCTACCAAAGACAGATGACCAAGCAAAGCCCCTTGCACCGCCGTATTGCCGCCCGCCTATTTGGCAAAGGCATTCAGGCCGCCGCGCATATCGTCACCGCCGTACGGGCCGATTGGCATGGCTGCGAACCCATCGACCGCCAGCGCGTTTATTTTGCCAACCATACCTCCAACGCCGACTTACCGATGATTTGGGCCGTCCTTCCCCCCAATATCCGCCGCAATGTGCGCCCGGTGGCCGCCGCCGATTATTGGCTCAAGAATGCACTGCGCGCCTTTATCGGCAAAGATGTCCTAAACGCGGTTTTGATTGACCGCCGCCCAGAGGCCCGCGCCGAGGGCGAAAACCCGATGCAAGATATCCTCGATGCCCTGTCGCAAGGCGCATCCCTGATCATCTTTCCCGAAGGGCTGCGCAACATGACCGACCAAAAATTGCTGCCCTTCAAGGCCGGGATTTATAACATGGGGGCGGCATTGCCCGAGCTTGAGATTGTTCCGGTCTGGATCGAAAATCTGAATAAAATCATGCCCAAAGGCGAGGTGATCCCGGTGCCCCTAATCTGTACCGTCACCTTTGGCACACCATTGCATGTGCACGCGGACGAAGACAAAGACACCTTCCTTGAGCGCGCCTCCCAAGCGTTATTGCAGACCGACCCAGATTTTCGCCGCCCCTCGCGCAAAATCCCGCAGCCGGAGGCCACCGCATGATCCCGGATCTCGTCGTTCTCCTCATCGGGGCTTTCGCCTTTTTGGCCGCGGCCACTGGCATCGGCCGCGCCATCGCATGGAAATACGACCCCAACCAAAGCAACCCCACCATTCAAAACCTTAACGCCCGGATCAACGCATGGTGGGGCATGGTCATTGTTCTGGGGATTGCCCTCTTGGCCGGGCATACAGGCGTTATATTGCTTTTCGCATTTCTGTCCTTTGCGGCTCTGCGCGAATTTATGACACTCACCACCAAAAATCGCGCCGACCACTGGTCGCTTTTGGCCGCATTTTTTGTGGTGCTGCCAGCCCAATATTATCTGATCTGGATCGAATGGTATGGACTCTACTCCATCTTTATCCCGGTCTATGTCTTCCTACTTTTGCCGATCTTCACCGTGCTGCGCGGCGAAGAAAAAGACTTTCTCATCCGCATTTCCGAAACCCAATTTGCCCTGATGATCTGTGTATTTTGCGCAAGTCATGTCCCCGCATTGCTCTCGCTTAACATCCCAGAGTTCGACGGCCGCAACATCTTGCTCATCGCGTGGTTGGTGATCGTGGTTCAAATTTCGGACGTCTTGCAATACGTCTGGGGCAAGCTTTGCGGTAAAACCAAAATCGCCCCCCGGATCAGCCCCTCAAAAACATGGGAAGGGTTTGTGGGCGGCATTCTATCGGCCACTTTGATTGGCACGATGCTGTTTTGGCTTACGCCATTCTCACCGCTCTTTGCCTTTGCAATGGCGCTGGCCTGCACGCTGATGGGGTTCTTTGGTGGCCTTGTGCTATCGGCCATCAAACGCGATCGCGGCATTAAGGATTGGGGTCATCTGATCTCTGGGCACGGCGGCTTTATTGACCGCCTCGACAGCGTCGTTTTTGCCGCCCCCGTGTTCTTTCATCTCACCCGCTTTGGCTGGACCTAGCAGCGGATGGCACTCTTGCGCGACCTCCTTGGCAATCGCATCGGCCACATTGCCTTTGCCTTTCTTGGCATGGGCGGATGGGCGTTTTGGGCCAACCGGATGCACGAAATGCCCGCCCCTCTTATCGCGGGGGTCGTACAAGGAATGATCTCTGCCTCGCTAACCATTGTGATGCAAATGCTGATCATCGCCCTGTTTCGTTGGCGCCAAAACCCATGGCTCTGCATCCTCGGAGCAAGCCTTATGTCCCTCACCACTCTGCTCGCCATGCACACCGTCGCACGCACGCCCGAACTGCTCGTAACCATCGCTTTGCCATGGTGCATTGGCGTCACCTACGCGGTGCTCTTCTCATTCAACACCGCCAAACAGGCCCGTGCATGACACGCCGCCCGATCAAAACCCGTGGGGCCGCTTGGGTGCAAAACATCGCGCGGGTTCTCACCAACAAGGGGATAACCCCCAATCAAATTAGCATCGCCTCGATGGGGTTTGCCGCCCTCGCCTGCATCGCGTTTTGTTTGCCAACCACCTTTTGGTCGCTGCTGCTGGCGGCCTTGGCCATTCAACTGCGCCTATTGTGCAACTTGCTCGACGGGATTGTCGCGGTTGAGGGCGGCAAATCCGCGCCCGACGGTCCGTTTTGGAACGAGGCCCCCGACAGGCTCGCCGATACACTGATCCTCGCTGGCTTGGGCCATGCCGCAGGCGCCCCTCTTATCGGCATCGCCGCCAGCGCAGCCGCCATAACCACCGCATACCTCCGAGAGCTTGGCCGCGCCGAGGGAATGAAAGCCGATTTTTCTGGCCCCTTTGCCAAACCCCAGCGTATGGCCGCCGCCACCATTGCCGCCTTGGTGGCCGCATTCCTGTCGTTGCTTGCCGCCCACATGATACCCGTGTGGCTGACGATCGCCGTTTGGGTCATCTTGCTGGGCACAATCGCCACGGCCCTGTTCCGGTCCCGCCGCTTGATCGTGTGGCTTAACACACGTTCACATTGATATTGGCCCCCCTTGGCCCCGCGCGTCATTCGCACTACCACCTTTCTCAATAGTATTTGGATGCAACGCCTCGCATCCGCTTCGAAAGGTCCACGCAAATGCCCATCGATCCCGCCAAACTCGACCGCCTCGCCCAAGTCGCCGTGCGCACTGGCGTCAATCTGCAACCGGGCCAAGACCTGCTGCTCACCTCATCAACCGATGCCCTGCCCTTGGCACGCAAGAT
>JALZWD010000286.1 GCA_023300365.1 Flavimaricola sp.
AAGGCGAATGTGGGCTGTTGCTCTCCTGGATCAAGAGGATGGTGCAAAAGATAAGGGTTAAGGACCTTGGCAATTTCGGTTGCACGTTCTTGGGTATCGGCTGTGACAATCGCCAAGACGCCCACTTCGTTAGGAGTGCTGTCGCCGACTTCTAAATTTCCCAGCGTCGCGTCCTTACCCATCAAGCGTAGCTCGATATCAAATTCTTTGGGCGAAAGGCCCATTCGTTCCGACACTTTGGCGATGCTTTGTGCCGCGATATCGCCAGCCCACTCATGCGCCTTTAAGACATATCGCTTGTCTCTCAACAGCGCCACCGAGACTGTTTGATAACCCGCAATCCGCGCACCTTCGAGTTTAACGTTGTAGGGGCCTTGGTGCCATTGCGAGCCTTCAATCCGAACGCGACGGTTATCGATTGCTTTGTATTGCGCATCTGTCACATCAAGATGCCCACCTGGCTCAAACAAGATAAAAGGATCGCTGTTCTCGTAGAGCATATGGGCGGCGACGGTCTCGGGTGTCGCTTCGGCACCCTTGGCAAGTGGGGTGAGCGTGACGCCTTTGGCATCAAAATCCAATTGAAGGACACCAGACAGCGGCAGCGTGGTCGCCAAAGCGCCACACTCACCAACCTTGGCCCCATGCCAAGCGGCACCTTGGTGATCACCATTTTGGAGCGGTAAGGCGGCAATGATAGCGGTGTCTGTGGTCCGCCCTGCGATGACGATATCAGCGCCGGTCGCAAGAGCGGCGTTAACTTGTTCCGCACCGGCGAGGGCCACGATGTTCGTGCAGGTTGAGAGCGTTTCTGCGTCTAGATGTGGCGCGCCGGGGAGCGGCGTAATTTGATTTGCGCCCAGCGCACTCACAACGTCCGGAACCTTTTGTCCGGCATAGAGCCGCGCGACCTTAATCGACTGGCCAAGTTCGCCAGCCAATTCTCGCGTAATATTAAACAACCAATCCACAGCGCTATCGGCACCGCATGTACCAGCCGTACCAATAACCAAAGGCACATTCGCTTGCGCCCGCGCCTCCATCAAATCACGCCATTCCGCCTTGGTTGAGAGGGCAGAATATTTTGAAACGCCCGCGCCAAGATATGAAGGACCGCTGTCGGTTGAGCCGCCGTCGATTGCGATGATGTCGGGTTTGTTGGCGACGCCTGCGGCCAAAGCGGTCCGATCAAAACCAAGCCCAAGGGCACCAGACGGGACAAGAACACGTGTCATCTATTTCGGCCTTTCAGATTATGTAGCATTTGTCGGCACCACTTGGTTTATGTCAGCAGTAGGGAGGGCGTCACGCATTTGAACCGTCGTTTTTCCCAAAATTGGGTGGACCCAATCTGGCGCAACATCGGCCATCGGAACAAGCACAAATGCACGGTCTTGTAGACGTGGATGCGGCAGGATTAACTCATCAGGTGCCCGTTCAGCTTGGACCTCGCGTGGCATATTGCGCCACGTCATGTGGGTTTCGGCATTTGGCAACACCAACTGATCAGAACACAACAAATCAAGATCCAGTGTTCGCTGACCCCACCGGGTGACCCGCTCTCGGCCAAAGTCAGCCTCTATCTGATGCAGCAACTGCAAAATTTCATCGGGTTGAAACGATGTTTTGGCTAGAACCACAGCATTAATGAAATCCGGACCGGCACCGGCAGGAAAACAAGGGGTAATATACATCCTGCTTTTCCCCGTGATGGTCCCAACCAGCTCAGATATTCTGTGAGTTGCTAAAAGGACTGTGTCCAAAGGTGGGCCAAAGCTAGAGGCACTATTTGAACCGAGTGCTATGGCCACCGACGATGAACTGGAATGCTGCATTGTTGCTTTTCGTTTTTGAAATAGATTAGGAGAACGTGTTGTCGAAACCTTATGCAACCACTCACTCTTGCATGCGGCAATGCCATATCGGAAGGAAAATTGATGTTTTATCGCGATGAGCGCCTGGCGCTGTTCATCGATGGATCAAATCTGTATGCGGCAGCCAAGTCGCTCGGGTTTGACATCGACTATAAGTTGTTGCGCCAAGAGTTTATGCGGCGTGGCAAGCTCCTGCGGGCATTCTATTACACTGCCCTGCTAGAAAATGATGACTATTCTCCGATCCGCCCTCTTGTCGACTGGCTGCACTATAACGGCTTTAACATGGTTACAAAACCGGCAAAAGAGTACACCGATAGCCAAGGCCGCCGAAAGGTCAAAGGCAATATGGACATCGAACTTACTGTTGATGCAATGGAACTTGCCCCGCATGTGGATCATATTGTTCTGTTCTCTGGGGATGGCGACTTCCGCCCGCTCGTTGAATCGCTTCAACGCAAGGGTGTAAGGGTTTCAGTCGTTTCAACAATCCGCAGCCAGCCGCCAATGATCGCGGACGAATTGCGACGCCAAGCAGACAACTTTATTGAACTTGAAGAACTGCGTGATGTTGTAGGGCGCCCTGCTCGCGACCCTCGTGAAATGGACGACGCAGACGATAGTGAGGAAGAGGCATTGGCCAGCGAAGAGATCTGAGCCGGCACTTAGCATTCACCCCCCGGGCGGCACGTCAGCAGAGCACGGATTGTTTGGTGGCCCTGATGGCCTAGCGTGCGACACCAGGCCTCATAGTGCCTGCAAAGTGCTGGACCTAGCGTGCCTGAAACTCTAGGTCTGCGCCTACCTTAATTTTTCCAAAGGCAGATTGATGACTGCTCTCACCTTATACCTCGCTGCGCCACGCGGATTTTGTGCGGGTGTCGACCGTGCAATTAAAATTGTTGAGATGGCCCTCAAGAAATGGGGCGCACCCGTCTATGTGCGCCATGA
>JALZWD010000287.1 GCA_023300365.1 Flavimaricola sp.
GCGCGCGCCGCATCTTCGCTCAACGGACGCGGCAGCTTCTTTTGGAACTTTGGCGCCCGCGTCGACAAAACTGCCGTCGGTTCAAACCCTTCGCGCTCAGACAGCCAACGATAATAGGATTTCACCGCCGAAAGCGACCGCGCCAAGGACCGCGCCGCCACCCCGCGCCCACGTTCTTGCGACATCCACGCCCGCATATCGGACACGGTGATTTTCGCAATCGCCCCAAGGCCCTGCTGGCCGCCATGGTGGCCTGCCATAAACGCCAAAAACCCCAAGATATCAGTCTGATAGGCCGTTATCGTGTTCTTGGACGCCCCATTTAACGCCCGCTCATGGTCAAGCCAGCTTGCCGCCGAATGACTGAGGGCCGCCGAGATCATCCTAAGACAGCCAGCGCCGCATCGCCCGCTCAAACACGCCTGCGAAAAACGCCAGTAAATCCGGGCCTTGTTGCGGTGTGAACTGATGCGGATCTTCCGATCCCATCACCAACATCCCCGGCAAACGCCCGGCTCCGAAATCAAGCTTTAACGCCGCCTCGGAATGAATGTACTGCGATTTCGCCCCGTAAATCCGCCCATCTTCGGGGCGCATCTGCCGCATCGTCACCGGGCGCACCGGCAGGGCCCGACCAAGGGTCAGATAGTGATCCACAAAACCCGGCTCGGCCACCGACAAAACATCCCCCAGCTTTCGCAGCGAAGGCTCGTTGTCATCTGTCACCGATTCAAGGATCAAACGCACCACATCCACACGCAGGATGCTTGCCACCTCGTCCCCCAGATCAAGCAAGAATTCTTCAAATTTATGCGGCTCAAGCATCCGCAAAATCGCGCGGTGCACTTGGTTGGTGCCCGCAAGGTTTTCGTAGGCCGCCGCAATCACCGAACGGTGTGTGTCCTCAAGGCGGTCAAGCCGGGCCTCAAGGCGCTCCATCGCGATACCGCGCAGATCGACGATATTGCTGCCCATCGATTGCTCGCTTGCGGCCACAAGGGCACGCATCACGTCGGTATCTTCAAGCACCGCGTTGGGATCAGAAATGATTTTGTCGCGGAGACCCGCGTCCATTATGGGATTGCTGCTCATGTACCTACACTCAAATTGTCTATTGGGCCTTTTGGCCACGACTTATTGAAATCGGTTATGAGCGAGCCGAGTGTGATGTGGCAAGCATTTGTTGCCACCTGCCGCCGTATGTTGCCAAACGGCGGCAGTTTCCCGCGCAGTGTTAAAGGATCTTAATTCCGGCCTTTTTCACATCGGCCATAAAGCCCGCAAGACCCTTGTCGGTCAGGATATGGTTGGCCATCGCTTTGATCACATTTGGCGGGGCTGTGGCCACATCGGCGCCGATTTTCGCGCAATCCGACATGTGGTTGGCGCTGCGGATTGAGGCCGCGAGGATTTGGGTCTCAAATCCATAGTTGTCGTAAACCGTGCGAATGTCCTCAATCAACTCCATCCCATCAAGGTTGATATCATCAAGGCGGCCAATGAACGGCGAAATAAACGTGGCGCCGGCTTTCGCTGCGAGAAGGGCTTGATTGGTTGAGAAACACAAGGTGACATTGACCATGGTGCCCTCATCACTGAGGGTTTTACACGCCTTAAGCCCGGCCCAAGTGAGCGGCACTTTAACGGCGATATTATCCGCAATTTTGGCCAGCTTGCGGCCCTCGGCGATCATATCGTCGGCCTCAAGGGCCACAACCTCGGCGGAAACCGGGCCATTGGTGATGCCGCAAATTTCGCGGGTCACCTCAAGGATATCGCGCCCCGATTTGGCAATCAGCGAGGGGTTGGTTGTCACGCCATCCACCATGCCCAGATCATGAAGCTCTTGGATGGCGTCGATTTCGGCGGTGTCTACAAAGAATTTCATGGGCGTGGCTCCCCCTGGGGTTGGCAGTTGTTTGGCCAGCGTTTACCTCAGTTGCAGAAAGGCCGAAACCCCTGATGTCTGCTGCTGATACTCCTGATTTCTTTCACCAAGGCGAACTGGTTGGTGTGCTCACCACACAGCCCCTAGATCGCGTCTTGGACTACAAGGCCCCAGAGGGCGGCCTTTGGCTTGGGGCATTCGTCGAGGTGCCGCTTGGGCCGCGCAAGGTTTTGGGCGTGGTTTGGGGCCCCGGTGTCGGCGATTATGACCACAGCAAAATTCGCAGCGTCATCCGGGTGTTGGATGCGGCGCCAATGCGCGAAGAGATGCGCCTGTTTTTGGAAAAGGCCGCCGATTATACCCTGACGGCAATGCCCGCGATGCTGCGCCTTGCCACCCGCGCGCCGGGCTTGGGCGATGCGCCGTCGATGCGGCTGGTCTACCGCCTTGGGGCAGGGGTGCCAGACCGGATGACGCCCGCCCGCACCAAGGTTTTGGCGGTGCTTGAGGAATACGGCGGCTTGTCGTTCACGCTCAAAGAACTGGCCGAAATGGCGGGGGTGGGGACATCCGTTGTTAAGGGATTGGTCAGCTCTGGGGCGGTGCGCGAAGAGAAATCGCCCCGCGACACGCCCTATCCGCCGCCCGATCCCGATTATGGCGGCAAGGCCCTTACCGAGGATCAACGCAAAGGGGCGATTGTGCTGCGCGAAGCGGTCCGTTCGGGGGCTTATGGCACAACGCTGCTTAAGGGGGTGACCGGGTCGGGTAAGACGGAGGTCTATCTTGAGGCCGTGGCCGAATGTTTGCGCAGCGGGCGGCAGGCCTTGGTCTTGTTGCCCGAGATCGCCCTGACGGGGGAATTTATCGACCGTTGCGAGGCGCGATTTGGCGTGCGGCCTGCAGAATGGCATTCAGGGGTGACCCTCACCGAGCGACGGCGCTGTTGGAAAATGGTGGGCCAAGGCGAGGCGCAATTTGTCGTCGGCGCACGCTCGGCGCTATTTTTGCCCTACCGTAATCTTGGCCTGATTGTTGTCGATGAAGAGCACGACACATCCTACAAGCAAGAAGACGGTGTCCTCTATAATGCCCGCGATATGACGGTGCTGCGTGCCTCTTTGAATGCTGCGCAGGTGATCTTGGCAAGTGCGACGCCGTCGCTTGAAAGCTGGGCCAATGTTGAGGCTGGGAAATATGCCAAGCTGACGCTTGCATCGCGATTTGGGCCCGCGGTGATGCCCACAATGCGGGCGATTGATATGCGCGCCGAAGAGATGCCGGGATCGTCGTGGATTTCACCGACGCTGCGCCGGGGTGTTTTGGCGCGCATCGAAAAGGGCGAGCAATCGCTTTTGTTCCTCAATCGGCGCGGCTATGCGCCCGTCACGCTTTGCCGGGCTTGTGGGGAACAGATTGGCTGCGACCAGTGTGATGCGCGGATGGTTGAGCACCGGTTCCTCAAGCGGTTGATGTGCCACCAATGCGGCGAGACGCGGCCGATGCCACAGGTGTGTCCGTCGTGTGAGGTTGCGGATAAATTGGCCCCCGTGGGGCCGGGGGTTGAGCGTTTGGCCGAAGAGGCGCAAGTGGCGTTTCCTGATGCGGAAATCGCGGTGCTGTCGTCGGATCACTATGGCTCGGCGCGGGCCCTAAAAGAGCATATCGCGCAGATTGCCGGAGGGTCGGCGGATATCGTGATTGGCACGCAATTGGTCGCCAAAGGGCACAACTTTCCCAAGCTCACCTTGGTGGGGGTGATCGACGCGGATTTGGGCTTGCAAGGATCGGATTTGCGGGCCGCCGAGCGGACGTTTCAATTGATGAGACAGGTGGCGGGGCGTGCGGGGCGCGCGGAGATACCGGGCGAGGCGTTGTTGCAAACCTTTCAGCCCGAGCACCCGGTGATTGGCGCGATTTTGAACGGGGACGAAGAGGCATTTTGGGCGGCGGAAGCGGCCGAGCGTAAGGAGGCGGGCGTGCCGCCCTATGGGCGTATGGCGGGGATTGTGTTGTCGTCGCCCGATGTGAGCCAAGTGTTTGATCTTGGGGCGGAAATGGCGCGACATGATGGGCCGTTGCGCAAGATCGGGGCGCAGGTTTTTGGCCCCGCACCCGCCCCCATCGCCCGCGTTCGTGGCCGCCACCGCGTGCGGCTTTTGGTGAAGGCCGAGAAGGGTGTGCCGTTGCAAGCGGCCTTGGCTGAATGGGTTGGGCAATTCCGGCTTAAGGGCGAGATGCGGATGGCGGTGGATATCGATCCGCAGAGTTTTTTGTGAGGGAAGAGCGCGCACTTAGTTGGTTAACAAGGTGTATATAGGGGTAGGGGTGTTGCGGTCAGCCAGTCCTACGGGTTTGCCGAAGACTGGTGAGAGGCACTCAGGATCCGCCGTGATTTCTGTCCATATAAATCGTTTGAAACAGGCGGAGCGTCGTGCCGCTTGGCTTGCGAAGAAGCTGGACGAGATGTGGGAGTGGTTCCGCGATTCTGGCGCGTAAAGGTGGTGTGGTGGGTTGAAAACCCCACCTTACGGTATGTCGGGGTGAGACCCGTCCGTCCTAGGCCAGATAAAACCGCAGCGGTTTCGTCTCGCTCCGTTTCACCACGCCTTTTGCCTCGAGATCAAGTTGCACGGTTTTTTGCCACCAGCCGGATGTGGCGCCGGCGGGGAAGAGCGCCTGAGGCAGGTGGGGTTTGGCCGCCTCTTTGATCTCGCGGGCGGTGTTGCCGGGGGCGGTTTGAGGCATGGTTTTGAGCATTGCCGCTTTCATCGCGGTATATTTTGCGGCGTTGACGCGGGTGGTTTTGCCCGGCGTATTAACGTTTTGAATGTCGATTTTGTCTGGCATGGCTTGTCTTCTCATAGCGTAGGCAAAGATTACGGCGGGTGGGGCGATCGTCAAGGAAAGGTGGCTCTGGTCAGTCTGGTGAAACGGGCGTATGGCCGATGTATGAGGATTGTACCGCTTTCTGAGGCCCAAAGCCTGCCGGTGTGGCGCAGGCCGATTGTGTTGTTGTTTTTGATGGCGACGGCCCTGCCTGTGGCGTTCTCAACTTGGGCCGCACTCTTGAATAACTTCGTGATTGAAGTGGCCGATTTTGATGGCTCGGACATTGGTTGGCTGCATACGGTCCGCGAGATACCCGGATTTTTCGCCATCGGTGTGATCGCGATTTTGATGTTAATGCGCGAGCAGGTTCTCGGGCTTGTTTCGCTGGTGATGTTGGGCGTGGCCACGGCGGTGACGGCGCAGTTTCCCTCGATGGGGGGCATTCTGACGGTGACGATGCTGTCGTCGATTGGGTTTCATTATTATGAGACGGTGAACCAATCGCTGCAATTGCAGTGGATCCAGAAAGACCGCGCGCCGCAGATGATCGGCTGGCTGATGGCGGTGGGGTCGGGGGCGACGCTGTTGGCCTATGTTTTGATCGTGCTGACGTGGCGGGCCTATGATCTGAGCTATGATTTCGTATTTATGATGTCGGGGGGGTATTGTGCGATTGTCGCGATATTTGCCCTGTTTGCATACCCGCAGTTTGAGGCGCCGCATCCGCAGCGCCGCGAGATCGTGTTGCGCAAGCGCTATTGGCTTTATTACGCGTTGCAATTCATGGCGGGGGCACGGCGGCAGATTTTCATGGTGTTTGCCGGGTTTATGATGGTCGAGAAGTTTGGCTTTAAGGTGCATGAAATCACCGCCCTTTATATGATCAACCTGATTGCGAATATTATCATCGCCCCCTTGATGGGCCGCTTTGTGGCGATCTGGGGCGAGCGGCGGGCGTTGTTGATTGAATATGCCGGGCTGATTGCGGTGTTTATGGCTTATGGCGGGCTGTATTGGTTTGGCTGGGGCTTTGTGATCGCCAGTATTCTTTATGTGCTGGATCATATGTTCTTTGCATTGGCTTTGGCGCTGAAGACCTATTTCCAAAAGATTGCCGATCCCGGAGATATTGCCCCCACGGCGGCGGTGGCGTTTACGATCAACCATATCGCGGCGGTGTTTTTGCCCGCGGGGTTGGGGTATTTGTGGCTGGCTGCGCCCTCGGCGGTGTTTGTATTGGCGGCGATGATGGCGGCGGTGTCGTTTGGATTGGCCTTGCTGATCCCGCGCCACCCAGCGCCCGGCAATGAGACGATTTTGCGCAGGGCTGTTCCTGCGCCAGCGGAGTGACGATGAGATGCCAATTTATTCAGCCATGACCACAGTGCCCGGACAGGCGGGCGGAGATGCCTTGGGCGAGGCTTTGGAGATGCACGAACCGGCACCCTATGCCGTGGGTGTTTTTGAGGTTGAGGATGGGTCGGGGCTTTTTGAAGTGGCCGCGCATTACGAGCAAGCACCCGACGGTGTGGCGCTTGATCTGCTGTCGGCGTTGCAGGGGGGCAAGCCGTTTGTGATTTCGGAGGTTCCCGATCAGGATTGGGTGGCGCATGTCAAACGCGAGTTGGCCCCTGTCGAGGCGGGGCGATTTTTCGTGTACGGCAGTCACGATGCGGACCGTGTCCCTGAGGGGCGGATTGCTTTGTTGATTGATGCCGCGATGGCCTTTGGCACCGGGCACCA
>JALZWD010000288.1 GCA_023300365.1 Flavimaricola sp.
GTGTGCTCTTCCGATCTATGCTTCATCCCTATGCGGGGATGCAGATTGACCGTGTTGCGGGGCTTGAGGCGCGGGGGTTTATCCTTGGGGGGGCCTTGGCGCACCAGCTTTCGGTGGGGTTTGTGCCGATCCGCAAGAAGGGCAAATTGCCCGGCAAGACGATTGAGCAGGCCTATCAGCTTGAGTACGGCGAAGCGGTGGTTGAGCTGCATGATGATGCGTTGCAGCCGGGCGAAAAGGTGTTGTTGGTTGATGATTTGCTGGCCACTGGTGGCACGATGGAGGCGGGGATCAAGTTGATTGAGCGCCTTGGGGCCGAGGTGGTCAGCTGTGCGGTGGTGATTGACCTGCCCGATTTGGGGGGGCGTGCGCATCTGGAGACCTTGGGGATGGATGTGCAGGCGCTGTGTCAGTTTGACGGGGATTAAGTCCGCAGGATGACGCCGGGGTTGAGGATGCCAGATGGATCAAGCGCGGTTTTGATCTGGCGCATCATCGCCATTTTTGCGGGATCCCCATAACGTTCGAGATCACCGACTTTGAGGCGGCCCACCCCGTGTTCGGCACTGACCGAGCCGCCCATGGCGTGGGTGAGGTCATGCACGCAGGTTTTGATGGCCTCGCGCAACTCTACGAAATCGGCGCGGTTTTGGCCCGACGGCGGAAAGACGTTGTAGTGCAGGTTGCCGTCGCCAAGGTGGCCAAAGCAGTTGATGCGGAAGGTGCCGATTTGGGCCAGATCAACCGCGCCTTGGGCGATGAAATCCGGAATTTTTGACAGTGGCACCGAGATGTCATGCGACGAGATTGAGCCGATGCGGCGGTTGGCCTCGGGGATGCTTTCGCGGATCGCCCAAAGATCATCACGTTGTGCCAGCGATTGGGCGATGACGCCGTCGGTGGCAAGGCCCGCGTCGGAGGCGGCGGCAAACAGGCCCTCGAGGGCCTCGGCCGGATCAAGACCCTTGGGCAGGCCAAGGTCGATCAGCACGCACCAATCAGGAATTTGGGCAAAGGGCACTTTGATCTCGGGGCCGGTTTCAGACAGAAAATCAAAGCCTTGGCGGTGGATGACCTCGAATGCGGAAATACCGTCGCCCAAGCGCGATTGCGCCAGCCCAAGCAGATCAAGCGCCGCTTGCGGCGAGGGAACAGCGATCATTGCCGCACCAATGCCCGCAGGCTGCGGCACCATTCGCAGGGCGGCGCCTGTGATAATGCCAAGCGTGCCTTCGGAGCCGATCATCAGATCGCGCAGATCATATCCGGTGTTGTCCTTGCGCAGGCGCGTCAGGCCGTTCCAAACGGCGCCGTCGGCGGTGACCACCTCAAGCCCCAAACACAGCGCGCGGGCATTGCCGTAACGCAGGACATTCACACCGCCCGCGTTGGTGCCCAACAGGCCGCCAATGCGCGCCGATCCTTCGGAGGCGAGCGACAGAGGAAACATCGCGCCCGCATCCACAGCCGCGCGTTGCACATCGGCCAAAATGGCGCCCGCGTCGACGGTGATGACATTCTCGGAGGCAAAGACATCGCGGATTTTGGTCATCCGTTGCAGCGACAAGACCACAGGGACAGCGCCGTCTTGCAAAATCTGGCCGCCAACAAGGCCAGTGCCGCCCGAATAGGGCACAATGCCCACGCGTGCGTCGGCGCAAGCGCGCACCACGGCGGCCACTTCGGCGGTGTTTGACGGGGCCACAACAAGCCCCCGCCCCTGCCAACGACCGCGCGGCTCGTTTAGATAGGGTGCGGGATCGTGAAAGGCCGCACCGGGGAGGATGCCGCGCAATCGGGCCTCAAACTCCGCATCAACGGACGTCAGTGAATTATCCAGCATTGGTTTTGCCCCGTCTGTCCGAGCGAAGGTTGGCATAGAGCACATGATTGCGCCAGCGTCCGTCAATTTGAAGATAGCTTTGAGCGACGCCTTCGTATTTGTATCCGCATTTCTCAAGCAGGCGACGCGATGGCAGGTTTTCGGGCAAGCAGCCCGCCTCAATGCGGCTGAGGTCGAGGGTTTTGAAGGCGAAGTGCACCATCGCGTGGATGGCTTCGCGCATATATCCTTGGCGGGCGTATGCCTCGCCGATCCAATAGCCTGTGGTGCCTGCCTGAGAGGGGCCGCGGCGGATATTGTCGAGGGTGATCGCCCCCAAAAGGGCCGCATCTGAGCGGCGGATAAGGAACAAGGGCACCGCCGTGCCTTGGCTGATTGAGCGTTGGGCCCAATAGACCCGGTTGGTAAAGCTCTTGCGATTAAGGTGATCCTCGGCCCAGATGGGCTCCCATTTGGTGAGGAAGTCGCGGCTTTCGCGGCGCAAGGTCGACCATGCACGAAAATCGCCATGTTCGGGGGGCCGCAATGACATCCGGTCGGTTTCAAGCCGAACTTTGCGACGCGCCCGAAGCATTACGCAGCGAGCCTTGCACGCAGCGCATCAAGGCCGGGTGCGGCAGAAGCGGGCCCATAGAGCGTCATGGCTGTGCCCGTGCCACCGGCCATTTTCTCGGCATAGTCGCGCACACGGCCAACAGTGACGGCATCGATTTTTTCAACGGTTTCTTCGATGCTGGGCACGCGGCCCCAGATCGACAGCATACGCGCCAAACGTTCGGCGCGGTTCGAGGGGCTTTCGAGGCCCATCAACATGCCCGCCTTCATTTGCACACGCGCGCGGTCAACCTCGGCTTGCGCCATATCACCGGCGGCGCGTTTCATCTCGTCGATGGTGACATGCGCCAGTTCGGCGATTTGATCGGCGGAGGTGCCTGCATAAAGGGTAATGAGGCCCGTGTCTTCGTAGGCCCCCGCTTGGGCAAAGATGGTGTAGCACAGGCCGCGCTTTTCGCGGACCTCTTGGAAAAGGCGGCTCGACATGCCGCCGCCAAGCGCGTTGGCATAGACTTGGGCCGCGAAAATTTCGGGGTCGCGGTAGGTTGGCCCTTCGAGGGCGAGGGCAAAGTGGACTTGTTCAAGCGCCTTGTCTTCGCGCCGCTCGCCGCCCTGAAAACGCGCGGCCTCGAGAATATTGGGGGCGGCAATTGGGCTGAGGTGACCAAAAAGCCCCTCGGCGGCGCGGCAAATCGCATCGTGATCCACCGCACCTGCGGCACTCAGGATCATCTGGCCGGGGCCATAATGCTCGGCGACAAATCCCGATAAGTCTTGGCGCCCAAAGGCCCCTACCCGCTCGGAGGGCCCAAGGATCGTGCGCCCAAGCGCCTGATCGGGATAGGCCACCTCTTGCAGCCAATCAAAGATGATATCGTCAGGTGTATCGAGCGATTGGCCGATCTCTTGCAAGATCACGCCGCGTTCGACCTCAATCTCGGCGGGATCAAAGACCGAGTTGAGAAGGATATCCCCGATCACATCCAGCGCCAGCGGCACATCATTTTCCAACACGCGGGCGTAGTAGGCCGTCATCTCGCGGCTGGTGTAGGCGTTGATAAAGCCGCCGACGTCTTCGATGCTTTCGGCGATTTGCAGGGCGTTGCGGGTTTTGGTGCCTTTGAACGCCATATGTTCGAGGAAATGCGCAATGCCGTTTTGCTCAATCCGCTCATGGCGCCCCCCTGCGGTGACCCAGATGCCAATGGAGGCGGACTTGAGGCCGGGCATGTGTTCGGTTGCGATGCGAAAGCCGTTGGGCAGGGTGTGGAGTTCTACGCTCAAGTCGCGATCCGTTCTTTGATGAGGCCTTGTAGGGCAGCCATGTCGTTGGCCACGCGCGTGACCCGTTCGGGGCGATCATAGAGGTCGGCCATGCGGGGCGGCAATGGGGGGTGGATGCCTGTTGCCGCCTCGACCGCCGCCGGAAATTTGGCGGGGTGGGCT
>JALZWD010000289.1 GCA_023300365.1 Flavimaricola sp.
GACTTTGCGGACGTGCGCGCCGTGATGGACGAAATGGGCAAAGCCATGATGGGCACAGGCGAGGCCGACGGCGACAACCGCGCCGTCCAAGCGGCGGAAAAAGCGATCGCCAACCCGCTCCTCGACGAAATCAGCCTCGAAGGCGCAAAAGGTGTTCTGATCAACATCACAGGCGGCTACGACCTGACATTGTTCGAACTTGACGAAGCGGCGAACAAGATCCGCGAAAAAGTCGATCCAGAGGCCAACATCATCGTTGGCTCCACACTCGACACCGAAATGACAGGCCAGATGCGCGTCAGCGTTGTTGCCACAGGCATCGACGCCATCGCCAAGCCCAACGAAGTGCCCGTGCCGCGCCGTTCAATGTCGGCGCCATTGGTTGCTCCAGTGGCGACAACATCTGAGGCCCCCGAGGCCGGGTTCGCCCAAACCGCTCATCAAACCCCAGCAGAGACCACATTCGAACAGGCCCCCCCGGTGCCTGCTTCTGAGGTCGCTGCTCCGGCTGCCACTGTTGCCGCAGTGGCCGCTACAGGTGCGGCGCCGCAACAACCCGTTGCTGCGCCGCAACCTGCCCAATTCCAAGACGTGGCCAGCGCACCAGAGCAGGCCGGGTTCCAAGCGCCCCAAGAAACCGCTGATTTCGCGGATGTTCAGGCCGAAGACGGCCTGCCAGCGCCCGCCTATCAGCCGCGCCCCGAGCCCCAGCAGGTCAATCAAGACCCCGGTGTCTTCGTGGCCCCGCGCGCACCGATCCCCGGCACACCGTCGCAAGCAGCCCTTGATCGCTTGCGCGCCGCAGTAAGTCGCGACGAGGCGGCCCCCGCTGCGGCACCCGCCGAGCCACACGCCGCCGAGACAGACCGTCCACGGTTTGGTATCGGGTCGTTGATCAACCGGATGTCCGGGTCCGCTCAAGGGGCCGACGAACAGCCCGCAGCACCCCGTCAGCAGCCCTCCTTCAACAGCCAACGCACGGCTGAGCCTGAGGTGGATGCGGACCAAGAGCGCATTGAAATACCGGCCTTCTTGCGGCGGCAAGCGAACTAACGAAACATTGCCACACGCTGCAGTGACTACTCTGCAACACAATACGGGCCGCATCACGCGGCCCGTTTTCGTTTTTAAACAGTGGCTTAGCGCGTCTTGGCAATATATTGCGGATCGCAAATGCCGATGTTTCATTTCGTTGCAAAGAGTGAATTGTTAACAAACCAGCCGATCCATAGTTTGCCCGAATATACACTTCCCTAACCCCTACGGGTGGCTCCAATGCAAACAACGATCGCACAATCAATTCGCTTCTCTGGCACCGGTCTGCACACCGGTCGGCCGACGCGCGTTACTTTGCGTCCTGCTTTGGCAAATACAGGTATTGTTTTTCGCCGCACAGATGTGATCGGCAAAGACGCTGAGGTGCCTGCACTTTGGGATCGCGTGATCCTGTCACCCCTCAACACACGTATCCAAAACGATGCGGGTGTTTGTGTTTCCACGATCGAACACCTTATGGCCGCTTTGGCGGGCTGCGGCATTCACAACGTGATTGCCGAGGTGTCCGGCCCCGAAGTTCCGATCCTTGACGGAAGTGCGGCGCAATTTGTGCGCGGCATTATCCAAGCAGGGGTGCGCCGCCTCAATGCGGCCCTCAGCGTGATCGAGATCCTCAAACCCATTTCATACGCGCATGACGATGCCGAGGCCCGGCTTGAACCGGCCGATGCACCGATAATGGAATTCACCATTGATTTTGCCGATGCCGCCATCGGCCGCCAAAACCGGGTGATGAGCCTCGCCAATGGCCGCTTTGTGCGCGAGTTGTGCGACAGCCGCACATTTTGCCGGCGCGCGGATGTCGAGACGATGCGTGCCCAAGGCCTTGCCCTTGGTGGCACATATGACAACGCGGTTGTCGTCGACGGCGACAAAATTCTAAGCCCCGGTGGCCTGCGCCACGCTGATGAAGCTGTGCGCCATAAGATGTTGGATGCATTGGGAGATTTGTTCACGGCAGGGGCCCCAATCTTGGGACGCTACGTCGGGGTCAAGGCGGGTCACGCGATGACAAACCAACTGCTTTGCGCCTTGTTTGCCAATCCCCAAGCATGGCGTATGCGCGCGTGCGATGCGACACTTGCGGCCCGTTTGCCGGGCGTGGGTGTCGTGCCCGCCGATCTTGACGCCGTAGCCTAAGGCGGTTTGCGCCGCACTCATCCGGCGATTGCCCGCAAATCACACCACAGATCACACAATGATCACGCGAAAAGGCATTTTGCCCCCGAAACTTTCGTGCTAATAACGCGTTAATCAAGCGGTGGCACATCCACCCATAACAATCCCCGGGGGCGTGGGAATGGCAGACCACACAGGCAAAGCGGCATCACGACTGAAACGACCGATCGCTGCGGCCTTTTTGGGCTTGGGCCTTTTGGCCGGCTGCGACACTTTTAATACAGCTACACCAGGGCCCCTTAACGCATATCCCGCCGATGATATTTTTCAGCGCGGAGAATTCGAACTCGACCGCGGTCGGAGCGGCGAAGCGGCGTTCTTTTTTGGTGAAATTGAACGGCTATACCCCTATTCTGAATTGGCAAAACGCGCTTTGATCATGCAGGCCTACGCCTACCACTCGAGCCGCGATTACCCCAACAGCCGTGCCGCAGCACAACGCTATCTGGATTTTTACCCCGCCGAAGAGGATGCCGCCTATGCGCAATATCTTTTGGCGCTGTCCTATTATGATCAAATCGACGAAATCGGCCGCGACCAAGGCCTGACTTTTCAGGCCCTGCAATCTCTGCGCGATGTGATCGAAATTTACCCGCAAAGCGAATACGCACGCTCTGCGATCCTCAAGTTTGATCTGGCGTTTGATCACCTCGCCGCCAAAGAGATGGAAATCGGCCGCTATTACCTGCGCCGCAATCATTTCTCGGCCGCTGCAAATCGTTTCCGCGTCGTCGTGGAAGACTTCCAAACCACAAGCCACACGCCCGAAGCCTTGCACCGCTTGGTCGAAAGCTATTTGTCCTTGGGCTTGGTCGAAGAGGCGCAATCTGCGGGTGCCATCTTGGGACATAATTTTCAGGGCACCGAATGGTACGAAGACAGCTTTACTCTGCTCACAGGGCAGGGACTTGAGCCGCGCTCAATAGGGGACAACTGGTTGGCCGCGATCTACCGGCAGGTTGTACGGGGCGAGTGGCTCTGATCTTGCGCATAGGGCGGGCGTTTGTGCCGCCATTGGCCAAATGCACCCGCGCATATGACCGCACGACCTGCGCCCAAGATGAGTATTTTTGGCAAGATGAGACCAAAGTGTTGCGTGCCCCGCACCTGAGGGGTGCCTGATGCTGCGCACGCTTGATATCAACGATATGCTGATTATCGATCGGCTGAACCTTGTGTTCCAACCGGGCCTGAATGTCCTGACAGGCGAGACGGGGGCAGGCAAATCGATCTTGCTCGATAGTCTTGGGTTTGTGCTTGGCTGGCGCGGCCGCGCCGAACTTGTGCGCGCGGGCGCCGAAAAAGGCGAAGTGACCGCAAGCTTTGATCTTCCCCAAGGACATCCCGGCCACGCGATATTAGAAGAGGCGGGGATTGATTGCGAAGATGGCGAGCTGATCTTGCGCCGCGTGAATTACCCCGATGGTCGCAAGACGGCGTGGATCAATTCGGTGCGTGCCTCGGGCGACGTGCTGCGGCGGCTGTCGGAAACTTTGGTTGAGTTGCACGGCCAACATGATGATC
>JALZWD010000290.1 GCA_023300365.1 Flavimaricola sp.
CCCCTTCGGCACGCGTCACATCATTGGTAACAAGGCCTTGAAGAAACGCAATTCGATCAGGACCGGTCAGGGACAGTACAAGGCGCGGCATGGGGCTCTCCTGTTGAACACAACCTAAATAGTATCAATTGCTGGAATTTCAGCCTTGGCTCGATGACTTAAACTGCAGCGCATGCAAATCGGCATAAAGCCCACCACGCGCCAGCAATTCGTCGTGGGTGCCTTGATCCGCCACGCGCCCAGCATCCATCACCACGATCTTGTCGGCATCGCGGATCGTCGACAATCGGTGCGCGATCACAAGCGTGGTGCGTCCTTTGGACAATCGGTTCAATGCCGCCTGAACAACCGTTTCGGACTTTGTGTCCAACGCCGAAGTGGCCTCGTCAAGCAAAAGCACGGGCGTGTCGCGCAACAAGGCCCGCGCAATCGCCACGCGCTGCCGTTGCCCACCAGAAAGGGCCGAACCACGCGGCCCGGCAGGACTGTCGAGCCCATCGCCAAGTTGGGGCAGAAAGTCACTGACATGGGCCGCATCCAACACTTCTTTCAGGCGGGCCGCGTCAATATTTTCCTCGCCCAGCAGGATATTCTCGCGCAGGCTTTCGTCAAACAACAATGCATCTTGCGTCACGGTTGAAAACAAGGCCCGCAAGTCCGCAAGGGCAAGATCTTGGGTGGCCACGCCGCCCACTGTCACCGTGCCACTGACCGGATCGACCAAACGCGTCAGCAGGTTGAAAACCGTGCTTTTGCCCGCCCCCGACGCCCCCACAAGGGCCGTGACTTTGCCCGCCTCTGCGGTAAAGCTGGCCCCGGTCAAAACAGGCAATTCCGCATAGGCCAAATGCACATCCGCAAGAACAATTTCGGGCGCGCCATTGGGCATCGGCTTGGGCTGCGCTGGCGAGGTCAGGGTGGGGGCGGTGTCCAAAATGGCTTTCATACGTTCAATCGACGCGGCCGCTGCCTGCCAAAGGCCTGAAACTGCGCCCAATTTGCGCATCGGCTCAAAGGTCATCGCCATTGCTGTGAAAAACGCCATAAACTGCCCGACCGTCTTTTCGCCGGCAATAATCTCGGCGCCGCCGTAAAGCAGCACACAGAAAAACCCAAGGCCGGCCATGATATCGATCAATGCGGGGATCGCGGCTTGCCCCGCAACCGTGCGCACTTCGGCTTTGATCCGGCGGCGGGTCAGGGTTGCGTAGCGGCTGGTTTGATAGTCCTCAAGAGCGTTCAGTTTGATCGGGTTGATCCCGTGAAACACCTCATCAAGGCGCGTGGACATGCGCCCGGCGATCTCGCGCGATTGCCGGGCCCGTCGCCGCACAAACCCTTGGATAATAAATGACGGGGCCACGATCAATGGAATGCCGACAAGGGCGATCAACGTCCACCGCCAATCCACCATCATCGCCACGGTAAACAGCGCCACCACGGTCACCAAATCCCGGCCCAAACTGGTGGCAATTCCCGACCAGACTTGGTTGATGCCAGCCACGTCGCCCTGCACCCGCTCAATCAAATATCCCGGCGGGTTGGCATTATGAAAACCTGCGTCAAGGCGCATAATATGCCCAAGCAGATCAAGGCGCATCGCCGCGGCGGATCGTTCGTTAATCATCCTAAGGATAATTTTGTGCCCCATCGCGGTCACGCCGCGCATGGTAAAAATGGCAACAAACAAAAGACCTACCCCCCAAAGAGCATCGCCTTGTCGTGCCACAAACACATCATCAAACATCGGCTCCATGGTCGATGCAAAAAGACCAAGTGATATGCCTTCAAGCGCCATCAACACCATCGCCACAGCCAGCCACTTCCAATGCCGCGAAAGATAACCGCGCCAAAGCCAAGCCATTAAGGGGCGTGATTTGGTGGTTTCGCTCATGAATTGGCCACACCGATGCGCGCATCGCCTTGCGGGATTTGTCGCCAAAAGCGCAATAGCTCCGCAAAATCAACAGCCTGCAAGTGCTCAACGACCGCAAGAACGGGGCCGGGCCGTGATATCGAGAAGCGTTGCGCCATGGGGCGATAGTGTCCTAGTACTGCGTTCCCCAAAGCTATGCCCAAAGCCCCCCAACAAGGCAAGCGGTTGACGGCGGACCCCACAAGAGTAGGGTCGCGTCACACAGCCTCGAAAGTACCAAAACATGCTTGCCAATGGTCGCCACTACCTCGCTATTCCCGGCCCCTCCGTCATCCCCGACGAGGTGCTGCGCGCGATGCACCGTGCCTCGCCCAACATTTATACCGGCGAATTGCACCTTGTGACCCGAAGCCTCCTGCCTGATCTCAAAAAGGTGGCGATGACATCCGGCGAGGTTGCGATTTATATTGGCAATGGCCACGCCGCTTGGGAGGCGGCTTTGGCAAACGTGTGCAACCGGGGCGAACGGGTGCTGGTGCTGGGAACTGGCCGGTTCTGCCATGGCTGGGGCGGCATGGCCGAGGCGCTTGGGTTTGAGACCCAAGTCATTGATTTCGGGAATACATCCGACATCGATCTGAATGTGGTCGAGGCCGCTTTGCGCGAGGATACCCAAGGCAAGATCAAAGCCGTCTTGGCGGTGCATGTCGATACATCCACAAGTGTGCGCAACGATATCGCAGGCCTGCGCACGGCGATGGATGCGGCCGGGCACGGAGCGCTCTTGATGGCCGACTGCATCGCCTCGCTTGGCTGCGACCGCTTTGAAATGGACGCATGGGGCGTGGATGTGATGGTGTCTGCCTGTCAAAAGGGATTGATGACCCCACCGGGCGTCAGCTTTGTCTATTTTAACGAGCGGGCCAAAGCGGCGCGTGCAAATGTCAAAATCGTCTCGCAGTATTGGGATTGGAAACCACGCGCAGCCGGGGAAGAATATTGGCAATTCTTCGCGGGCACAGCGCCCACGCACCATATCTATGGATTGCGCACCGCACTTGATATGATCCTAAACGAGGGGCTTGATGCGGTCTTTGCCCGCCACGCGCATTTGGCCCGCGCCGTTTGGACGGCCATCGATGCATGGGGCACAGACGGGCCAATGCGGATCAACATCACAGACCCTACCAAACGCAGTCACGCGGTGACATCACTTGAAATCGGCGACCCTGATGGGGACAGATTGCGCGACTGGTGCGAAACCCAAGCGGGCCTGACCCTTGGCATTGGTCTAGGGCGGACGCCGCCGGGCGGGTTTTTCCGGTTGGGCCATATGGGGCACGTCAATGCGCAAATGATCATGGCCGTGCTTGGTGGGATGGACGCAGGCCTCAAAGCGCTCGATATCCCGCACGGCGCGGGCGCCCTCGAAGCGGCCAGCCAAAGCATCGCTGCGGCCGTCTAGGTATCGCGGATACGTCTGGCGACAAATTTTACCGCAAGGTCAATGCCTGCGGCGACAATCAACACTGTGGAAAATCCATAGAGCGTCGCAATAAGCCAGGCTCCCATAAAGAAAATCGCCCCCACCGTTACCCAAAACGGCGTCGTGTAATTTTCAACGGCCCGGGGCGGTTGCCGATACGACATGGCGGATCCTCTCTCTTCTATACCGCAGAAAAACTGTCCTTCGCCGTAACGATAGCGCCACAAAGCGCTTTGGCAAAGACCTCAATCGCTGGGCGCGGGGCGGTGCCGATACGGATGCAGCGGTCTTGTGGCGCGACAAACGGCATGCGCGCAAAGATGCCATTGGCCACCAAGGCCGCCAAAACAGCGCGGGCAAAATCACCATCGCGCCCACAATCAAGCGTTACAAAATTAGTGGCCGAGGGCAGGGGACACAGATCGTTTTGCCGGGCGACCTGCGCAATATGCGCCCGCGATGCGGCGACGTCGCTTTGGATCTGCGCCAACCCGTCTTGATCGGCAATGGCGGCAAGCGCGCCGGCTTGGGCAAGGCGGCTGAGGCCAAAATGATTTTTGATCCGGTCATAGGCGGCAATCAAAGGGGCCGCGCCGATCACATACCCCACCCGTGCCCCGGCCATACCGTAGGCCTTGGAAAATGTGCGAAATCGCAAAACACGGGTGTCGTGCGGATCAATCGGCGGGGCTGTGCCGTCGGGCGCCAATTCGACATAGGCCTCATCAAGCAGCAAAACCGCATCATTTGGCACCTGTTCGATCATCTTTTGTATTGTGGCAGCACGATGCCAACTGCCCATCGGATTGTCAGGGTTTGAGATGTAAATCAGTTTGGCATGCGTTTCGCGGGCTTTGGCAATCAAACGCTCTGGGTCTTCGTGATCGCCCGTATAGGGCACGGCCTTGATGGTGCCGCCATGGCCTGCAACATGATAATTGAACGTGGGATAGGCCCCCAACGAGGTAACGGCAATTTCGCCGGGCGCAAGAAACAGCCGCGTGGTGACACCCAACAGCCCGTCAATGCCCTCGCCAAGGGCGATATTTTCAGGCGCCACCCCATGATGCGCAGCAATGGCTTGGCGCAACTCAAACGCCTCAGGGTCGGGGTATTTCCACACCTCCGCCGCCGCCG
>JALZWD010000291.1 GCA_023300365.1 Flavimaricola sp.
TCTTTACCGCCGCTTGTCAGACTTGACGACCAAGGTTGAGTTGGAAGGATTTGCCGCCGAGTTGATTGATAGGTTTGGCAAATTGCCCAAAGAGGTGAACACCCTCATGCTTGTCGTGCGGATTAAGGCGATGTGCAAAAAGGCGGGTATTTCGCATCTTGATGGCGGGCCAAAGGGCGGGACAATTCGGTTCCACAATGACAAATTCGCCTCGCCCAAGGGGCTGGTTGAATTCATCGAAGCTCAAAACGGCCAAGCCAAGGTTAAGGACAACAAAATTGTCGTGCGCCGGGATTGGTCAACGGATCGTTTGAAAATCCAAGGGGCTTTCGGCCTCGCACGGGATTTGGCCGCCAAGGTGAAAGAGGCGCAAACGCACTGATTTCATGGCTCAGGCGGCGTCCCGAGCGGCCACGCGCTTAATCACTGTCGCGCACGATCATTGAGGTCAGCCAAACACCAAGGACGGCGCAAATCACCGCGCAGATCGTCATAGGCAGTGCTGTCCCATTGAACATCAGCGCAACTGGGGCCGCGATCACCACCGCGCCGATTGTACTGAAGGCGGAGACGATGGACGCGGCCATGCCCGCGACATGGCCCATCGGTTCTAAAGCAAGCGCATTAAGATTGCCGATGCACAGGCCCGCTTGATAAAAAAGGCTGGTTGTCCAGATAACATAAAACGCGAACTCGATGTGCAGTGGGATCGGCAGCAAAATCGCGATTGTCATCCCAATAGATAAGATTGCTTGAACCGTGAGCGTTAATTTGATGATCGCGCGCATGCCAACACGGACCACGAAATACGCATTAACGACGCTGGCCGAGGCCGCAATCACCGCGATCCCTCCAAACCAAAGATGAAACGACGCACCACGCCCATAGGTGATATCAAACACCTGTTGGGTTGAAGAAATGGTGACAAACAGCAATGAAAACGTAATGGTTTGGACCATTATCGATAGACGCGTGGTGGGGTGAGACAACACCTCTTTCATCGCCGCTTTGAGGGGGGCAACCTTCAGAGGTCTGCGGTTTTCTGGCGCCAATGTCTCGGGCTGTCGCAACGTAAACCAGATCAGAGACACAAGGGAAAATACGACAAAGGCCATGAAAACGGCCCGCCAGCCAAACAGATGAATAATCCCAACCGCCATCGACGGTGCAAGGGCAGGGACCACTGTAAAGATCATCATGACGAACGAAAGGATTTGCGCCATCCCGCGCCCGGCATGCAAATCGCGGATCACAGCCATGGAAACGGTACGCGGCCCTGCGGCCCCAAGGCCCTGAAGAACCCGGGCAGCAAGAACCCCCTCCATGGTTTGGGCAAAATATCCCCATACGGCCCCAAGAATGAAAAGGACGGCGCCGCCCGTAACGATCGGCTTGCGTCCAAACCTGTCTGATAACGGACCCGCAAAAAACGTACCAACCCCCATGCCAAGGACAAAACTTGTAACAACAAGCTGTGCTGCATTCAGATTATCAGGGGTCAGCTCGGCACCGATATCGGGCAAGGCGGGCAGCATCGCGTCGATCGAAAACGCCACTGTCGCTGTAAGCATCGCCATCATGGCGATAAATTCGGTTCGATGCAGAGGTTTGGTGGGTGTCATACGCGCCTGAGCCAGAGAGTAAGGGCCGCAGCCCAAATAATCAGCTCAAGGATGAATACAGGGTGCAGGATAAAGTTAAGAACCCATTGGTCATATCTGGCCGGGATCTCGATCAGGCTATGCAGTTGCGTCGAGAATGGCCAGAGCCACATGATGCCGCCTGCAATACTATCGAGGCCTATATGCGCGAATACCGCTGCAAGGAAAGCAAGAACCGCTGGCAACCATTGTCTGCCAAGCCAAGCGATCAAGGGCACGAGTACGGCCCCAAGGAGCAGCCAAAAGCCGGGAACATGCACCCAGTATCGGTGGTGATGAATGGCGCGATTGTCGATGAAGTAGAACCAGAACATGTCGAAATCAGGAAACACACCGCCAAGGACTGCGGCGGGAACGACCAGATGCGCGGTGATCATTGCGAGGCTATCCTTTTGGGGGAACTTGCTATCTCACGTACTCAAACATTCGATAGCAGTCGCGCGAAAATCTGGGGCGGCAGACGCATGAGGCGGTTCGGCCGTACCGATTGTCGAACCGCTCGATGCGGCAACTGTCACTGCAAAGACAGCCCCGCCTGAAATCTATTCGTCCTTATCCAACTGCGCCACGATATCGCCGATGACCTTTTCCCAAACCTCGGGCGGTTGTGCCCCGGGCACGGCATGTTGGTTGGCGATGATAAACGTCGGGACCGAACTTACACCCATTTCGCGGCTGTGCTTATCGCGGTTTTGGATGTCTTGTATGTCGGAATCCGAGGCAAGCAAGCGGGCTACAACGGCGGCGTCCATGCCAGTGCCATCGGCAATATCGGCCAGAACTTCAACATCACCAATGTCGCGGGCATCGCGGAAATAGGCCTCAAACAACCGTTGCACAACAAAGCCCTGAAATCCCTCAAGCCCCGCCCAATGGATAAGACGGTGGGCGTTGATGGTGTTTGGTGTGCGTTTCATCCCCTCAAAATCGATCTTAAGCCCAACGTTTTCGGCGTGCTGAACAACCGGCGCATAGGCTTTGACGGCGCCTTCTTTGCCGCCAAATTTGTCCTCAAGGTATTCGCGCCGCCCCATGCCTTCGGGCGGCATTGTGGGGTTAAGCTGAAAGGGGTGCCATTCAATTTCAAACGGGTGGTCGCCCACTTTGGACAAAGCCCGATCAAGGTTGGTTTTGCCGATATAGCACCAAGGGCAAATCGGGTCAGAAAGGATATCAAGTTTGACCATCTCGGGCCTCTTAGGTTAGGGAGATTTTCCAATAATTATTCAGTGTTATTGGCCCGCCAAGGCGGACTGTCCAGAGCGATATGGGCGGCAGACCTCTGGCATGGGCCGTTTCACAGCAAAAGTGACCGTATGAACAAACCGTCAGATCCATCTCCGATCCACGTTGAGCGCGCCAATGGCCAAACCGAGGCCGCCGTTCCGCTGGATTTGGGGCAACGTGTCCGTGCCTTGCGGCAGGACCGGAATTGGACCCTCGAACAAGCGTCCCAGCATGCCGGATTGGCGCGTTCAACTTTGTCCAAAATTGAAAACGGTCAGATGTCGCCCACATATGATGCCCTCAAAAAGCTTGCCGTTGGATTGAATATTTCGGTGCCGCAATTGTTCACACCCCCGGTGCGCCACGGTGGTCAGGCGCGATTGGTGGTCACACCGGCCGACGCGGGCGAAGTTTTGGTGACAACAACCTACGAGCACCGTTTGTTGGGCCAAGGTGTTGAGGGCAAAGCAATGTTGCCGTATCGCGCCCGCATACGTGCGCGCAGTTTTGATGATTTCGATGGTTGGGTTCGACACGACGGTGAGGAATTCTTGTATGTCTTAACAGGCGTCATTCGACTGTTTGCCGAAGGCCATGAGGCCGTGGACATGCGACGCGGAGATAGTGCGTACTATGACGCCGCCATGGGGCACAACGTCGTGTCAATAAGCCAAGAAGATGCGACGGTCTTATGGGTGACAACACTCGCGTAATTTTTCGCGCGGAACATGAGGAGCAGGGGCCTAGGATGCCGTCTCGCGCCCTAGGCCCATGTTTTATTGCGCGGATCAGATGACCACGTCGGCGGCTCCCAAGACAAGTTGCCCGGTGCCAATAGCCGCATTGCCCGCAACACGCCCAACCACACAGCCCGAAAGCGCTACACACGCGACAAGGATCACAATCTTGCGTATCATAACCGGCCTCCAATCGCGCGGGCGCTTGCGGAGATATCTTCGCCGACGCCTTCGATGGTGTTGCAGGCTGCAAGCGCCGCCAACAACACCAAAATCCAAACTTTACTCTTCATACCACCAAACATCCGGTTGCCAACCTGGCCAGTCGCCAAAGATTGGTAGGTTTTGAGGATAATGGAGGTTGGCCGAATGCGCGACGCGGCTGACATTCCATTGATAGATCGGAATGACATAGCGCCCCGACGTGAGCACACGGTCAAGCGCTTGTGTTGCCGCAAGGAAATCATCTTGGCTTTGCGACGTCAGCAAGCGCCCGATTAAACCATCCACAGCCTCAGAAGAGACGCCCATCATATTGCGTCCGCCGGGTTGGTCTTTGTTTTCCGACCCCCAGTAAAGATATTGCTCATTGCCGGGTGACAACGACAAACCACGGCGGAAATAGGTCATGTCGAAATCATAGGCGTCTGTGCGTTCTTTATAGGCGGCGCTGTCGGCTTGGGCGATTGTGGGCACGACGCCAATACGCTCAAGCGATTGAACATACATATTGATGATGGCCTGATTTTCTGACCCCCCGGTTTCAAGCAGGATTTCAAAGGTAAAGGGCGCGCCATCCGCCGAGGCCAAGACCCCATCTTGAACCGTCCAGCCAGCCTCTTGGAGCAAGGTCAGTGCGCGCGCGGTGCCGGCGCGGTTGCGCTCGGAGCCATCACTGACGGGCATCGCATAGCCTTCAATCGCACCGGGCAACAGATCGTCTTGATACTCTTGAAGAAACTCAAGAACACGGCCTTGGGCGGGGCCATCCCGCATCGAGAGTGGAGAATTTGAAAAGTATGACGTGATGCGGGGCTGCGCCGAACCTGTCATGGCCTCATTGATAAACTCAAAGTTAAAGGCCTCAAGCATCGCTTGACGCACACGCCAATCGGCAAACACAGGGTTGCGGGTGTTCATCACAAACCCGGTCATGCCCGACGGCCGCTCATGCGGCAAAACCGATAATGCGATATCGCCCGACTGCACCAATGGAAAATCATACTGTGTGGCCCAACGCCCCGCATTAAACTCGCGATTTGTTGTGACGGCTCCCGTCTTGAATGCCTCAAAGGCGGCGGTCTCATCGCCGAAATACTCAATGCGGATCTCGTCGAAATTGCCAACGCCTTGCATGAAGGGCACCACACCGTCCCCCCAATAATCCGGGTTGCGGCGAAGCGAGACAAAACGCCCCGGATCAACCTCATCCACGACATAGCGCCCGGAGGTAACCGGGATGATGTCGGTGCCATTGCTGTCGGCAAAATCGATGCCGTCATACCGCGCCTTTTGCAAGATCGGGCGCAACCCGGCCAAAAGCGCCAACTCGCGGTCTTCGACGTTAAACGTAAAACGAACGGTCCGTTCGCCGGTTTGCTCGATCTGATCTACTTTGCCAAAGAAACCCTGATAGCGGGGGTGACCAATCGTGCCGAGGGTTTCGTATGACCAAATAACGTCTTCAATTGTCACCGGAGACCCATCCGAGAATCGCGCCTCTGGGCGTAGAACAAATTCGACCCAACTGCGATCCGGGGCTGTCTCAATCGATTCGGCCAAGACGCCATAAAGCGAGAACGGTTCATCAATCGAGCGGCCCATTAAACTCTCGCCAACCCAAAATCGCATTTGCCATGGGGTATTGCCCGTCAGAATATAGGGGTTGAGGCTATCAAAGCTTCCGACGTTGGCCACCACGATCCTCCCGCCAACAGGTGCGTCAGGGTTGGCGTATGGGAGATGCGCAAAATCTGGGGGTAGGGCAGGGTCGCCATACATAGCTATGCCATGCGAAGGCTCCGCTGTGGCGAGCGTGGCAGCGAGAGAAACGCCTGTCACCAGCCCAATTGCAATGCTTACTATTTTCATTTTGGCAACAATCCCCTGTGTGCATCTGTATATTGTTGCCAAACCTAGCGAGGTCTTTGAGTGATATCAATTTTTTAGCTTGGACACCGGCGCGAGATTGCTTATAAACACCTTACTGCTCGATAGGTTTCTTGCCTGTATGAAACCTGCCTCAATAACTTTACGCCCGCTTCGTGCGGGCGTTTTTTTTGCGCAGTGGTCAATTTTTATTGGTAAATAGATGCCTGCTGCTGCGCGGCCAACGCGGTCCAAACGTGCCGCGAATCTCCCTCATCAGGTGGTCTGCGGTTTACGGTGTTTTCCTCGGCGTTTGACCTAGGCCGTAAATCCTTACGTGCATAGGGCAGGGGTAAAAGACAGTTGCGCCGCCACGTTGCGGGCTCCGTGCCCTCTTTAGGCGATTAACGCCTCACAGGCGCCTGCGCGGGCCAGCACACCCTGCGGCACAGTTAACGGCTATTGGCCGCCATTGGCAAAACCGGCGTTTCGTCCGTCTCAAATTCCGGCGGATACACAAGGCCCGCTGAAATCACCAACTTGGCCGCGTCCTCGACCGACATATCCAATTCCAAAACGTCAGACCTCGGCAGAAACAACAAAAACCCCGAGGTTGGATTGGGCGTCGTCGGCAGGAAAACCGTCACGATCTCTTCTTGCGGCGGCAGGATCCGATCCACTTCGCCCTTCGCTTTGGTCGAAATAAACGCAATCGCCCAA
>JALZWD010000292.1 GCA_023300365.1 Flavimaricola sp.
ATCTGCATGCGTTTGCCAAAGAAACGCAACTGACGCATGCCGAGTGGTCTCGGGCTTTGAAGTTTGCGACGGATGCAGGCAAGATAACGGACGATGAACGCAATGAGTTTGTGTTGATTTCGGATGTGACGGGATTGTCGTCCATGGTGGATATGATCGGCTCTCAGCATGATGGTACTTCTTCGAGTGTGCTTGGGCCGTTTCATTCCGTTGGCGCGCCTGAGCTGCCTGTTGGCGGCGACCTTAAGAAAGACAATGAAGGTGCCACTGTTGTTATTGAGGGGCACATCAGGGATTTAGAGGGCAATCCTGTTGAGGGCGCGGTGATTGAACTTTGGCAGACCGCTGAAAACGGCCTGTATTATTCCCAAGATGGAGAGCAGGGGGATTTCAACCTGTGTTGTTCTATGACGACGGGCGCGGACGGTCGCTATGCCATGACGACAGTGAAACCCGCGCCTTATATGGTGCCCGATGATGGTCCGGTGGGCGAGCTGTTCCGCGCGACTGGCCGCACTCCTTGGCGCCCCTCGCATTTGCATTTTATCGTGCAGGCCGAAGGGCTGAAATCACTGGTGACCGAGGTTTTTGCGGATGGTGACCCTTACCTTGATCGCGACGCGGTGTTCGGTGTGCGCGAAGACCTGATTATGAGCTATGTTGAATGTTCTAGTCTTGACGCGCTGCCGAATGATCTAGAAGTCGGCCGGAACGTGACAATCCCCTACTACAAGGTAGATTTCGATTTCGTCCTTGTCTCTGAAAATTCATAAATTCTGACCTGACAAAAGGAAAAACAGATGCGCGAAACACATCTTGAAGACGGAAAATGGTGGGTCAGCCCCTATAACTTTGAAAGCGATGTACGTGGCGAATTGAACCTGCCTGAGAAGGTAGAAATTCACGATGCGACGTTGCGTGATGGGGAACAGACGCCGGGTGTTGTGTTTTCGGTTGATGACAAGATTGAGATCGCAACGAAATTGGATGAACTCGGCGTAGACCGTATTGAAGCAGGCATGCCTGCGGTGTCTCCGGATGATGTGACGGCGATCAAAGAAATTTCTAAATTGGGCCTCAAGTCCAAGATTTTCACGTTTGCCCGGGCGATGAAAACCGATATTGATCTTGCGCTTGAATGTGGGGCAGATGGTGTCGTGATCGAAGTGCCCATTGGCTATCCGAAACTTGTCACACAGTTTGGTTGGACGTGGCGGGATGTGGCGGAAAAAACAGCGCCGATCATTAAATACGCCAAAGACAACGGCTTGCATGCGCTGTTCTTTCCTTATGATACGACCCGGGCGCGCAAGGATGATCTGACGAACCTTTGCAATTACATCATGGACAACACAGCACCTGACTCTATCGGCATTGTGGACACTATGGGATGTGCTACGCCAGAGGCGATCAAGCACATGGTCCGCTGGGTTAACGACATGACGGGCCTACCCATTGAGATCCACACGCATAACGACTTTGGCATGGGTGTGGCCACCGAACTTGCTGCAGTCACGGCAGGGGCGGTCTGTGTTCATTCTTGCGCGAATGGCTTGGGCGAACGCACTGGCAATGCAGCCCTCGAAGAGCTGATGATGGGTCTGCACCTGCTGTATGGCTATGACACGCAATACAAGCTCGACAAAATTCCTGAGCTGGCCGAGATGATCGCCGCTAAATCTAATATTCCGATTGCTCGTAACAAACCGGTTTTGGGCCATGGTAATTTCATCCGCGAAAGTGGGATCGGAATTAACTATGTGATGAACGATCCGTTGGTCATGTTCGCCACGCACCCTGCGCTTACGGGTAAGCAGGGCGAAGTCGTTTTGGGCAAAAAGTCAGGTAAAGCGTCGATCATTTACAAGATGGGTGAGCTGGGCATGGGCGAACTTGACGATGACAAAATTGGTGCGATCCTTTCCGAAGTGAAAAAGGCGGGTATCGCAAAGCGCGATGTGTTGTCCAACGAAGAGTTTGCAAACATCGTTGCCGCGATTAAAGCGGCTTGAACGGAGGAGGCGACAATCTCTTTTCAGTCCCTTCCTACCCAATCGGAATCTTCTACTAAGTTGGCGTATCGCCAGCTTAGGAAGATGCTTTTGACGGGTGGATTAGCGCCGGGTGAAAAGCTCAAGATCGATGGGTTGCGTAAGGTTTTGGATATGGGGGCGTCACCGATACGAGAGGCGCTAAGCCTTTTGGTGGCGGATCAGCTTGTGGTCCGTCACGAACAACGTGGCTTTCAAGCAGCTGAGACCAGCCGAGAAAATTTCGATGAAATTCTGAACCTTCGCAGCACTCTTGAGGGCAAGGCACTACGTCAAAGTATGGAGCGTGCGGGCCCTGAATGGCACGAGCGGCTTGTTCTTGTGCATCACCGCATGACGCGGATGAAAACCGTGAGAACGGAAGAGTTTGAGATTGAGCACAAGAACTTTCACATGGCTTTGATCGGCAATTGCAATTCACCGCTTATGGTGCGGATCTGTGATCAGCTTTATGATCTTAACATTCGTTATCGCTACATCGCGGGGCGTTCAAAGGATTATAAAGGCCGCAAGGTGGACGACGAGCATCAGATGATCTTGAACGCTGTACTTGCCGAAGAACCTGAGAAAGCAGTGGCGCTCTTACTTTCTCACTACGAAAAGACCGGCGATTTCCTGAAAGCCTATATTCAGTAGGATCCCATTTTTGAGCGAGCGTTACTCGTGTGCAATGAAGTGGTCCGGCAAAACTGGACAGCGTGCTAAGATGTATCCAACCTTGAAGACAGGATACACAAATGACCAAGAGACGCAGTTTTTCGGACAAATTTAAAGCTACGGTTGCGCTTGAGGCGCTTCGTGGAGATCGCACCGCACAAGAGATTGCCGCCAAGCACAAGGTTCATCCGACGCAGGTAACGACATGGAAACGACAGGCAGTTGATGGCCTGACGGGCGTGTTTTCCGACAAGGTCAGGCGAGCCGAGGACAACGAGGCTGAGGTCAAAGAGCTTCATGCGAAGATCGGGAAGCTGGCGGTCGAAAACGATTTTTTGTCACAAGGGCTGAAGATAGGTGACATTTTCTAAAGAAAATGCACCGAGATGAGCCCGAGCGAACGCAAAGCGATGATCAATCGGGATCACACGGATCTGAGCCTTACCAGCCAATGCAAACTGCTGAAGATCAGCCGGTCGTCGCTGTATTACGTGCCCGTTGGTTTGAATGCTGAGACGCTGGAATTGATGAACGAAATCGACCGCGTGTTCACGAAGTATCCGTTCTTCGGCAGCCGCCAGATCACGGCTTACTTGCCGAGAAAAGGTTTCCATGCCGGTCGCCACCGTGTGCGCAGGTTGATGGGTTTGATGGGACTCCAGGCCATCTACAAAGGCCCTAACACCAGCAAGAAGCACCCACAGCACCGGATTTACCCATACCTGCTCCGGAAGCTACCAATCACACGACCGAACCATGTTTGGTGCAGTGACATCACCTACATCCCTGTGAGGCGTGGGTTCTTGTACCTGGTCGCAATCATGGATTGGGCGACCCGCAAGGTCTTGGCGTGGCGGTTATCGAACACCCTGGATGCCAGCTTTTGTGTCGAGGCTTTGAACGAGGCAATCGCTAAATACGGCAAGCCCGAGATCATGAATACGGACCAAGGATCGCAGTTCACGGGTGCAGCCTGGATCACCACCTTGACCGAGGGAGATGTCAAAATCTCAATGGATGGTCGAGGTCGTTATCTCGATAACATCTTCATCGAACGGCTGTGGCGGTCACTCAAACAGGAGGCCGCATATTTGCACGAATTACAGGACGGGTTCCAAGCCAAACGCGTGATTAAAGACTGGATTGGGTTCTACAACTCTGAACGGCCACACACAGCCCTCGACAAACGATCCCCCGACGACGCATTCTTCGATACGGAACGAAGCCAAAAGGCGGCATGACACCAACCCGATTACATCTTAGCTGAACCGCAAAACTGTCCGAAAAAGCAGGACCACTTCAGTCTTCCCGACAGCTCTTCAACGTGGCCTGTTGTGCAGAGTTCCCCAAACACCACAACATTGTATTGTTAATGTTCGCTGCGTACAAAACTACTAGATG
>JALZWD010000293.1 GCA_023300365.1 Flavimaricola sp.
CGGCCTGCCCCGCCACATCACCCGCATGTGGCCCAAGCGCGAGGCGGAATTATTGGATGGTGGCAGCATCTTTTGGGTGATCAAAGGCGTGATGCTGTGCCGTCAAAATATCATTAGGCTTGATGAATATTGGCGCGACGGCATCCGGTATTGCGCGATTGTATCCAACCCCGAATTGGTGCGGATCGCCGCAACTCCAAGGCGCGCCTTTCAGGGCTGGCGGTATCTTAAGGCCGAGGATGCGCCCTTTGATCTGAGCGCCAACCAACAGTCCGAAACAGCCCTCCCCGCAGCCCTCAGCAAAGCCTTGGCGGATATCGGCGTGCGTTAAAGCCCCAAACGCGCCTTCAGCAGCGAAAGTCTCTTGATGTCGGATGCGTCCAATGGGGCACCAAGGCTTTGGAACAACGTCGCTTGGCTCGCATGAATGACCGGCGCATCAAGGATACGTAACCCATTGGCACGCAGGGTTTCTCCGGTTGAGGTTATGTCGGCAATCGCCTCGGCGGTTTCGTTTTTGACGGTGCCTTCCGTGGCCCCTTGGCTATCAACCAATTGATAATCCGCGACACCGTGCTCGCGCAGGTATTCCCGGACCAAACGGTGGTATTTCGTCGCAATCCGCAGGCGGAACCCATGCGCGGCGCGAAAGGCCGCAGCGACCGCGTCGAGGTCGTCCAAGGTTTCGACATCCACCCAACCGTCAGGCACCGCAAGGATAAGATCAGCGCCGCCAAAACCAAGCCCGGCAAGGTCTTGAACTTGGCTCTGCCACAAGGCAATTTTCTCGCGGACGAGGTCCGATCCTGTCACGCCCAAATGAATCCGCCCCGCGGCCAATTCACGCGGAATTTCACCCGCCGAGAGCAATACCAACTCCACGCCCTCAATGCCCTCTGCGACACCGGAATATTCACGATCAGAGCCCGACTTTCGCAGCGAAATGCCGTGTTGTCCAAACCACTCAAACGTCTTGTCCATCAACCGCCCCTTGGACGGCACACCGAGCTTAATCATTGTGACCCTCGCGCAATTGCACAGCCAACGCCGGGCGGATCACCCCACCCACCGCAGGGATAACCCGGCCTTTGCCAAGGACAGATGTCAGGGCATCATAGCGCCCACCCGTGGCCACAGGAGGCATCTCCGCGTGGTGTTCAGCATAAAAACCAAAAACGAAGCCGTCGTAATATTCAAGCGAGGTCCGCCCGAAACTTCCCTCAAATTCAAGGGCTTCGACATCTATCGCTCTTTTTTCCAAGGCATCGAGACGCGCCGCGAGCGTGTCGACGGCCGGTGCGATGGCCGGAAGGCTTTGGGCGATATCGCGCAGGTCCAAGAGCACTTTTGGCGCGGTGTCACGCAAGCCAAGGATACGGTCAATGAGGGCCAGTTCTTCGTTCGAGATGGGCGGCGTTTTCGCATCTTGGCGCAAACGTTCAATCCGAGCAGCCACCTCAGCGCGCCGACGCAAACCGGCGCTTGGCCCAACATCCGCGAAGGGATCAGCCGCCGACAATATGGCACGGCGCGTCTCAGATTGCACCGGATCGGCGCCGAAACGATGCAGCAAATTGGTGAAACGCGCAGGCCGCCAAATATGCCGCATGAGGGCCGCTTTGCGGGCGTCGCTGGTGTTTAATCCCCGCACCGCCGCTTTCAATATTCCGATGTCGCCTGTCGCGGCACGAACAGGAAGCCCATTGAGCCCTTGGGAAATCAGTGCAAACACCTCTGCATCGGCCTCTGCCGGAGAGGCGCTTGCGAATACCTCGTAACCCGCTTGTACAAATTCAACATTACGGGTTTCGTCGGTCTCTTGTTTGCGAAACACCTTGCCCGCGTAACAATACCGCGCGGGATCGACGCCGCCAGCCATGTGGGCCTGCACGATTGGAACGGTAAAATCGGGACGGAGCATCATCTCGCCACGCAACGGATCGGCAGTGATATAAGCGCGTGCGCGAATGTCTTCGCCATAGATATCGAGAAGAGTTTCGGCGGGCTGGAGCACATCAGCGTGCACCGTTTTGGCCCCGGCCTGCTGGAACAACTGATTAAGGCGTTCAGCTTCGTTAAGAACCGCCCCCTGCATCACCCTTGCCCGGCCAGCATTTTTTGAACCTCGGCGACAAGAGCGGAACGGGGCACCTCAATCTGACTTGGGCGATCTTTCCATTCCTCAAGCGTGGCGTTTTCCGCTATTTTTGCGCCTAAAATCAGGTCTTTAATCTGAATAACGCCATTTGCATGCTCGTCCCCGCCCTCAATGATGGCAATCGGGGAGTTGCGCTTGTCGGCGTATTTCATTTGGTTGCCAAAATTTTTGGGGTTCCCCAAATAAACCTCGGCCCTGATACCCGCTTGCCGCAGCTCGGCGACCATGGATTGATAGTCGGCCATACGCTCGCGATCCATGACAGTGATCACAACGGGGCCTTGGGCCTGAGTTGTCATCCGCCCCTTGGCCGTGAGCGCAGCAAGCAGGCGGTCGACGCCGATTGAGACACCCGTTGCGGGCACAGCTTGGCCGGTGAACCGCTTGACCAGATCATCATAGCGCCCACCGCCCGCGACCGAGCCAAATTGCCGTGGACGGCCTTTTTCGTCTTTGATTTCAAAGGTTAGCTCGGCCTCATAAACCGGACCGGTATAGTAGCCGAGACCGCGCACAACCGACGGGTCGATGACGATGCGGTCGGGCCCATACCCTTGGGCCGCGAGAAGCGCCGCGATGGTTTCCAATTCGTCTACACCCGCCTCACCGATCTCGGAACCTGTCACCAAACCGCGTAAATTCGCGACAGTTTCGGCGCCGTCCGCGCCCAATGCAGCCATGAAACCCATGACTTTGTCGGCCTGCGTTTCGGACAATCCCGCGCCCTTGGTGAAATCGCCGCTATCGTCTTCGCGGCCATCCCCTAGCAGGGCACGAACGCCACTTTCGCCCAGCCGGTCAAGCTTATCAATCGCGCGCAGGACAATCCCGCGTTCGCTCTCTTTGTCGTCGCCAGCAAGGCCCACGACCTCCATCACGCCGTTAAGAACTTTACGATTATTAACGCGCACAACATAATCTCCGCGGTCAATGCCCACCGCCTCGAGCGTGTCGGAGAGCATAGCGCAAATCTCGGCATCGGCGGCAACCGACGGGGCGCCCACCGTATCTGCATCGCATTGATAAAATTGGCGAAACCGCCCGGGGCCGGGCTTTTCGTTGCGCCAAACGGGGCCCATCGTATAGCGGCGATAAGGCGCGGGAAGATCATTACGATATTGCGCCGCGACACGCGCCAAGGGGGCCGTCATATCATAGCGCAAAGCGAGCCAATCGCTGTCTTCTTCCCAAGCAAAAACGCCCTCATTGGGGCGGTCCACATCGGGAAGGAATTTGCCCAAGGCGTCGACCGTCTCGACCGCAGATGTCTCAAGCGCATCAAAGCCATAGCGATGATAAACCTCGCCAATCACACGCAGCATTTCCGTCCGCTGGGTGACCTCAGCGCCGAAATAATCACGAAATCCCTTGGGCGTTTCTGCCTTGGGGCGCGGGGTCTTTTTAACCTTGGCCATGTCGTCCCTCATTTCCTGCGGATGCTGTACCGCGCACGGGGTGGGCTTGCAACTGGGCGCGGGGACGGCCATTTGGGGGATATGACGCAAACACAGCTTGAAGAACGCATCGCGCATCTGACCAAAACGGTTGAAGATCTGTCGGATGTGGTGGCCAAACAGGACCAAGAAATCGCCGTGATGAAGCGGCGATTGGGCATGTTAATGGAGCGGGAAGCGGAACGCGAAAACCTTGAGGGATCCGTGACGATCGGCAATCAGCCGCCGCCACATTATTAAATCCCCTTAAAATCCATCGCGACCACCTGTCCATCATGCAACAAAATATCAGCCCAAACCGGGTTGGAGCCGAAGCGTTGATACAAGGTAAGAAAGGTGGTCCGCTGCGCCAACCTTTCGAGCCGTGATCCGCAAGGCTGACCGGCGCGGACGCCGCAAAAATCAGCTTTGATTTGTTCGTAGGCGTTGTCGGTTTCGGTGTATTCAAGGCCACCATCGGCGGCACCGTATCGGACAATCTCGTGGGTGCCTATATCGCCAAAAAACACCAAGGCCGCTGTGAACTGTCGGGCGCAACCATCAGAAAAACCAGTAATAAAATGAGTTCTCTGGGAGGTCGTCGAAGGGACGGTGTCGTAAACAGTGTACCCTGACTTGCTGTCTAATTCTCGGCCAAGGTTGCGTGCCGAGAGGCCGCAAACGCGGGCAATGTCGCCGTAAGATAAGACCCCACTGGGCGGGACTGCCACGGTCTCGATTCCGTCCGAAGATGGTGATGCCCCAAATCCGCCCAAAAGGCCGAAAAATTGGTTGCGTTCCGGCCGCTCGGATACGGCGGGAACCGTTAACGCAGCGGTATCATCGGTTAACACAGCATCGGTAGCAGCCAAAGTCGCCGCGTCTGCGCCAGCAGCCGTGGAGACGGCGGAAGTTTCAGGACTGCGGCCAAATATGTTGGCAATGGCCCCGGCCGCCCCATTGGTTGGCCCATTGCTTGGCCCAGCCGAATTGGCAACGTCAGGCGCACTATTGGGAACATCCCTGACCAAAGGGCCACACCCGATGAGCCCGCAAAGCGCACCATAAAAAATAAAAGTTGGAAACGGGCGCATACGGTCCTCTGGACGAAACTTGGTAACGTCATCAGTCTAGATGAAAGTTATCCACAGGTCCATGTGGACCCAGAGGCAAGTCTTATACTTCTTCCACCTCGATCACGCCGTCGAGGCTGCGCAAAGCGCCTTTGATCTGGGGATTAACCGGGAACTCGGCACCGATATCAATCTCGACCTCGCCCGGCAAACCTTCGGCAAGAAGGTTGAAAAAGATTGGCCCACGACCCGCCTTGATCTTGTCTGTGACCGCCCGCTCGAGGACGGTGGCGACGTGGTCGATGGCTTGGGTATCTTCGATAAAAATACGCAAGCCCACTGCGCCCGCGTCTTGGATCAATGCGTCAATCGGGCTGACCGAGCGGCCAAGAAGTTTGAGCTGATTGCCTTCGTCCATGTTGGCCTCAACGGTCAGGACAATCTGGCTGCCGGTGTCGAGGTGTTCGCGTGCCGTTTCGAGTGTGTCGGAGAACATGGTGACTTCGTATTGGCCGGTCGGGTCGCTGAGCTGGACGAACGCGAAACGATTGCCACGCGCAGATTTACGTTCTTGGCGGCCCGCAACGGTACCTGCCATTTTCACGATGCAGGCGCCTTTTTCAGCGCGCAGTGTAACCTGGTCAAGGCTGAGGACGTCTTTGCGTTTGAGGGCGGCTTGGTAATCATCGAGTGGGTGGCCCGAGAGGTAAAAGCCGATGGCCTTGAATTCTTCGGCCAAGCGTTCTGCGGGGAGCCAGTCAGGGACGCCGGCCAAACGAGGTTCGGGAAGATCATCACCGGCTTCGCCGAAAAGCGATACTTGATTTGAATTTTTCTGCTCATGAATGGCGTTTGAATAGGCGACCAACCCATCCAAACTTGCAAAAATGCGATGTCGATTGGAATCGAGCATATCAAAGCCGCCCGCACGCGCGAGCATTTCAAGGGGACGTTTACCAACCCGTTTGAGATCAACCCTGCGGGCGAGATCGAAGACATTGACAAAGGGTTTATCGCCGCGACCTTCAACAATAAGGTTCATCGCCTCTACACCGACATTTTTCAGCGCGCCGAGGGCATAGACCAGTTTACCTTCGTGAACATCGAAGGTGGATTGCGAGCGGTTGATGCACGGCGGCGTATAGCCAAGCTGAAGACCTTTTTTGACCTCTTGGAAATAAACGCCAAGCTTGTCCGTTAGGTGGATATCGCAGTTCATCACGCCGGCCATAAACTCAACCGGGTGATTGGCCTTGAGCCACGCGGTTTGATAGCTGACCACGGCATAGGCGGCGGCGTGAGATTTATTGAAGCCGTAATTTGCAAATTTCTCTAAGAGATCAAATACTTCACGGGCTTTCTTCTTGTCGACACCATTCTTGACCGCACCATCCTCAAATTTGGGACGTTCCTTGGCCATTTCTTCGGCGATCTTCTTACCCATCGCGCG
>JALZWD010000294.1 GCA_023300365.1 Flavimaricola sp.
GGGTTTGCGGCGGGCGAAACCGCGCGCTCGGGGTTGATCCAAACCGCCACGCAGGCCGCGATCTCAAGCTGGCGCGACGCGGGCTATGCTTTGGCGCGTGCTGACGGACAGCAGATCACCGCCAACCACCCCTCGCAAACCTTGGACGCGGCCATCGCAATCGACACTGGCGCCCGGCTGGCGTTTGGCGAGGTGACGATCACGGGCAATGAAGCGGTGCGCACCGAACGTGTCCGCGAAATCGCGGGGATCCCTTATGACGCGTTCTCGCCAAACGAGCTGAACCGTGCGGCCGCCCGTTTGCGCCGCACCGGTACGTTTTCGTCGGTGACGATTATCGAAGGCGACACCGCCGGGCCCGATCAAACCCTGCCTTTGGAAATTCAGGTGGTGGAACAAGCGCCGCGGCGGCTTGGGTTTGGTGCAGAGTTTTCGACGATTGACGAGGCCACGTTGTCGGCGTTTTGGTTACACCGCAACTTTCGAGGTGGCGCCGAACGTTTCCGGCTTGAGGGCGCGGTGAGCGGCCTTGATGGCGGCACCGGCGGAATTGATTACCGCATCGGGGCCACTTACGGACGACCAGCAACGTTGCGCCCCGACATTGACCTTTTGGCGAGCCTTGCGTTTGAACATGAAAACGAACCGAATTTCCTTCTTGATAGCCTCAGCGGTGATATCGGCCTGACGCGGTACCGGTCAGAAATCCTGACCATTGGGGCGGCAATCGGCTTTGTCACCGCGCGCGAAGAGACCGACCTTCGGACCCGGTATTTCACGCTTTTGACCGCACCTTTGACCGCATCATATGATCGCCGCGATGCGCCACTTAACCCAACGTCTGGGTTTTATATCGACCTTGCCGCCACGCCGTTTTTTGATCTTGGTGGTGACAGCGAGAGCGCCGGTAGTGGCGCGCGGCTTTTTGCGGATGTGCGCGGCTACCGCAGTGTGGGCGAAGGCGACCGTTTGACGTTTGCGGGACGGTTTCAGCTTGGCTCGGTTGTGGGGGCGGATTTGGATGAGGCTCCGGCGGATTTCCTATTTTTCTCCGGCGGTGGTGGCACTGTGCGCGGACAGCCCTATCAATCCTTGGGCATCGACACGACCCAAGACCTTGGCGCGGGCCCTGTGACCACAACATCGGGCGGGGCCTCGTTTGCCGGGTTACAGCTTGAGGCGCGCTATAATGTGACCGATGCGATTGGCTTGGTTGGGTTTTACGACGCGGGCTTGATCGGTGAAGACCCCCTGCCCTCGTCTGGGGATGAATGGCACGCAGGCGCGGGAATTGGCGTGCGCTATAACACCGGCATTGGCCCGATCCGCTTTGACATCGGCACCCCCGTTCAGGGCGACACGGCGGGCGACAACATCGAGGTCTATATTGGGATTGGACAGTCGTTTTGATGCGTATACTTACCCCCTCACTGGTGACAATCACGCTGATGACAGCGCCCGTATTGGCACAAGAAACCCAAGAAGAACGCGACGTTGGCTGGATCCAAGGCCTGATTGAGGACAACCTTTCGGGTGCCGGACGTGCGGTGATTATCGAGGGGTTTGAGGGCGCGCTGTCGAGCCGCGCGACGATTGCATCGATGACCATTGCGGACGACGAGGGCATATGGCTGCGCGCCGAGGGGCTGGTGTTTGATTGGTCGCGTTCGGCGCTTTTGTCGGGGGCGATTGAGGTCTCGGAAATGTCGGCCGAGGTAATCGAATTGGTGCGCGCACCCCTTTCCGATGCCGATGTGCCCGAGCCCGAGGCCACACCTTTTTCGTTTGCCCTGCCCGAGCTTCCGGTGGGGATCAATATCGATCAAATCCAAGCGGGCCAAATCATCCTTGGAGAGACCCTGCTTGGCCAAGAGCTTGCGTTTTCTGTGGATGGGGCTGTGGCTTTGTCGGGGGGTGAGGGCACGGCCTCTATCCGCGCAGACAGGTTGGACGGGGCCCAAGGGCGCTTTGCCATTTCGGGCAGCTATTCTAACGAGAGCCGTATTCTTGGCCTGAGTATTGACCTGACTGAAGCGGAAGGCGGGATCACCGCCGACCTGCTGGACCTGCCGGGCAACCCTTCGGTGCAACTGGTGCTGGATGGCACAGCACCGATTGACGACTATACCGCCGACCTTGCTATTGCGACTGCGGGCGTGGACCGGATCACCGGGGCGTTTGGGTTTGCGAATACCGACGCGGGCCAAGACCTACGGCTTGATATTAGCGGTGATATCAATGCGTTGATTGAAACCGATTTTGCCGATTTCTTTGGCGACCAAACCGACCTGCGCCTGCGTGGGGGCCGCGACACACAAGGCACCTTGCGCCTGTCGGACCTAAGTATCGATGCCGAGGCGGTGAGGCTTGAGGGATTTGCCGAAATCGACCCGGACGGCTGGCCTGTTGAACTGTCGCTGAGCGGCGCGATTGCCGCGCGCGATGGCAGCCCGGTTTTATTGCCCTTTGGTGAGGGCCAGACGTTTATTCGCGACGCCTTGATTGACCTCAGCTTTGACGCGGCCGAGGGCGATCTTTGGACGCTCACCACCACCGCCTCCGAGGTGGTTCAACCCGGCCTCAGCCTGCCACACCTGTCACTGACCGGGCGCGGTGTGATCCAGCAAGGCGACGACGACACGCCAGCCCGCGTGAACGGCGATTTTGCCTATGCCGCCCGCGATATCACACTTGACGATGCAGGATTGGCGCAGGCCATCGGTGGGACAATCGCCGGTGATATCGGGTTTGAGGTGATCGAAGACCAGCCCTTTGAAATCACCGATTTCACCCTTACCGGGCCGGGCATTGAGGCCGCCGCAAATGCGACCATCGACACCAGCGACGGCCTTGTGATTACCACCAAGATCGCGACGCAAGCCGCTGAAATATCGCGGTTCTCTTTGCTTGCCGGGCAATCTCTTGAGGGCGCGGCCGATCTGACGCTTGAGGGTGCGCTTCGCCCGTTGGACGGGATATTTGACATCACCCTTGCGGGCACCACAACCGACCT
>JALZWD010000295.1 GCA_023300365.1 Flavimaricola sp.
TTAAACCAATACAGGCGGTACTCATCATAGACGAGATCAAGCCATTCTTGCGGCACTGTTGGCCGCGGATCATACGCGCGCGCCGCCAGAGCACGGGCCATCTCAAGCGGTGTTTCGTCGGTGAAGGGCACCGGATCGCTCAGGCGCGGTGGCGTCAGGTCACGCACTTGATCCTCGTCTTGCGCCAAAGCAGGCAAGCCAAAAGAACAGACCGTCGAGGCGAGAAAGGCACGGCGAGAGATCATAGTGGTTTCCTTGTGCGCCATGGTTGCGATTTGAACCAAGCGGCGGTGTAGGCCACGGCAACGAGGGCCATAGCACCGATTATATTAACAACGACAACTGTGCCTGTATTGCCCCAGAACAACGGGCTTTGGTCTTTGCCAAAGATATCAACGGCCACACCCATAAGCAGGGCAAACCACATCGAGAAAAGGAACACCGCCAAGGATTGTTGACCAACCTTGGTAAACACACGCAGCGTGCCGTTCCAAACATTTGCAATTGGCCCGTTGGGGCGCGGCATAAGACGGTGGCCGCCCTGTCCGGCAGCCGCCCAAGCGACATAGGCCATCGCCAAAAGGTGAATGTACCGCAAAATGCCTTCTTCGGTTTTAGGGCGCAGCGGCGCAGAAAAATCCCAAACGGATTTGACCCAAGACGGCTCGTTGTCACGCAGGGTCCGCAAGGCCGCGCGCCCCTCACGGGTTTCTTGCAAGCCCGCAATGGCCTCGGCGCCAATATCGGCCTCAAGCGACGCCATTTGCTGGCCTTGCACGATAGGCACGCGCCACTGCCATTTATTAAGGGGCGATGACGCCACAAGGAAGACAACAGCCAGCCCAATAAGCCATTTGTTCACGGGAGGCGCAGGGATCCAGCCACGCATCAGCGCAAAGCCAGTGTAGAACACGATCTGCCAGCCAAAGGGATTAAAGAACCACCGACGATCAGACATCGGATCGGCAGGCAGGCCATAAAGGCCAAACGTATCCGTCAGCCAATGGCCATCAAATTCTTCGCGGCCCAATTGCGTAGCAAGCCAAAGACCCCCAAGCACCACAAGCACGGCCCAAGGGCTGATTTTGTGCAGCAGCATCACGAAGGGCAGCATCATCAAGATGACGATATACATTGGCAAAATATCAAAGAAATTCGGCACCCAAGTAAGCGTGAGAAGGCCAAACAGATAGGTTTGCGAATTGTCGCCAAACAATTGCAAAATCCACGGTCGGGTCAGGTAGTTGTACTCGTACAAGCCACCCTCACTGAACCAACCCGTCGAGTTTAGGCCCGACATGGTGGCGGCGATGGCAAAGAAAAGGGCGATATGTGCCCAATAAACCTGCCAGACACGGTGATAAACCCGCGCCGTGCCAAGCCACCAACCCGCGCGGTCAAAAACGCGTCCAAAGGCGATGGCGCTGGCCATGCCAGAGCAGAACACAAACACTTCCGCCGCATCCGACCAACCATAGCGGGCGGGGATGTAGCTGCTGAACCAATTGCCGGGGCTATGGGCGATAAGGATGATAAACATCGCAATGCCACGAAACACGTCCAAACGTGGATCGCGCACCGTTGCCCCGGAGGTTCCGGTAACGGACGGCTGAAACGCAGCCGTTGGTATGTCCGCAGTCGTGGTCATAATTTACTCGGCGCTATGCAGCAGTGTTGGGGCGGCTTGCTCGGCCTTGTCGATCAGGTCAAGCCGTGCAGCGGTATAGCGATCTTGGACACCAGCCCGCAGCTTGGTGCGGTCCGACAACATGCGCGTGGCCTCGCCCCAATATCCGGCGCGGATGGCCGCATCGATTGTCAGGCGAGCGAAAACGTCGCGCTGTGCATGCGATCCGCCGATTGACGGCATCGCTTCACGGGCGCGCGCAAGATTGAGATAGGCCGTGTGGTAGTCGGCCTCACCAAAGGCTTCGAGGCCCGCGGCGGCGGCAATGCCCGGATGCGCGGTGACCGACGCCAACTCATTGCGCAGGTCTGTCGCGTCGCGGCGCATGCGTGTCATCATCGTGGTGATCGCATCGTCCCGCTTGCCACCTGTCAGAGCCAGCAAATAGTGCAGGTCAGCAAAGATCAGGCAGCCGTCTTCGGTGCGATTCTCACTCAGGTCGGCAAGTTCTTCCCAACGGTTGCCAATATTGACACCCTCAAGTTCAAGCCGCGACAACAAGGATGTAGCGTTCGAGATATCGCGGTAGTCGTCGGTTTTGTCTTTGCGGATCTCGGTATCATAAAGGCCAAGCACGGTCTCGATGTCACCTTGGTCAAGGTGCATCAGCGCCTTGTGCCACCAGACGTGATAGCGGAAATTGTTGCAATGGCTCCAGGCGGCCTCGCGACCATCAAGCCATTTCAGGCCACCAGCACTGTCACCTGTCATGTCGTAGACGTGGGCAACGGCGTGCAGGCCCCATGCGTCATCAGGTGCAATCCCAAGGCCCATACGGCCCGCGGTTTCGGCCTTGCCAAAATCACCGGTTTCCTCAAGCGCAAAGGCGTGACAGCCCAACAGGTAGCCCCGCGCGGGATGATCGGCGGCGTAGGCCGGCAAAACCCGTTCGATTGACCGGCGCATCCCTTGGCAATCGCCGAGCATAAAGCGCACCGCGTGGCTGATCTTCATGGCCAGCGCGTCTTCGGGATGGGTGTCGAGGATACGTTCCATCGCGGCGATCGATCCCAAAGGAGAGCCTTTGATGGTCACGTCAAGCGCCTCAACAAAGGCGGCCTCGCGTTTGTTGGTGGGGCGGCTGGCAAGATGCGTCTTGGCGGTTTGAAGCGCCTCTTCGGCGCCCGCAATCATTTCGCGACGGCCCAGCAGGAAATAAAACATCCCCTTCACAGCATGCGCCAGAGCAAAGTCCGGTTCGGCTTCAAGCAACGCGCCCAGATGTGTGGGTGTCGCGGCAGAGTGTGCAAGGAAGGCCATAACAGTGGCGTTCCAATGTTCGAGCGATGCAGCATCGCCCAGCAGAACGTCTTGGCCAAGAATATCGGTACGCAGTGTCATCAAAAGGTCCAGACTTAGAAGGTTGAGTTGCACTTGGATATCAGGATGGGGTCCAAGGGGCGCGTGGCAAATAGGTTTCTCACGTGCATGTGACCTGACGCGAGGTAGGGAGAAGAAGCTAGAATTTCAAAGTTGGTCACACCTTATTGCACTGAAACCCTGAGGCCCAGCCATATCCCCTTAAAAGACAATCTGTCACGTTGTTATACAATAGCAGCCTGGTTTTGAGGGGAAAAACGCCGATCACGCCTCTGACACTTTGCGCGGAAAACGTCGTTGGCCTCTTGCCCCGGTGCAATTTTAACGGCACGCGGGGGAAATGTTACAACTTCGGTGAGGGTGATATGCCAAATTTACCAATGCGTGCCGCAGATGCGGTGGCCCAACGACTGTATGATGCAGGGTGTCGCACGGCGTTCGGGATGCCGGGCGGCGAGGTTTTGACGATTATTGACGCACTTGAGCGGGCGGGGATTCGGTTTATCCTGTGCAAACACGAAAACGCTGGTGGCTTTATGGCCGAGGGCGTGCACCACATGGACGGCGCGCCGGCGATTTTGGTTGCCACCGTGGGGCCCGGCGCAATGAACGGTGTGAATGTGGTTGCCAACGCCGAACAAGACCGTGTGCCGATGATCGTATTGACGGGGTGTTTGGATGCCGATGAGGCGCTGACCTATACCCACCAAGTCATGGACCACGAGGCGGTGTTCGCGCCGATTACCAAAGCAACATTCCGCCTGACCGCTGCGGGGGCGGATATCGTGACCGACAAAGCGGTCTCGATTGCCACCGAAGCGCGCAGTGGGCCAGTGCATATTGATATACCTATCTCTGTTGCCGATGCGCCGTTCAAAGGGCCACAAAGACGGCGGCCTGTGGCCTTGCGCAACGAGCCGATGACAGAGGCGATGTCGCAAGCTTGGGATTGGCTGTCCGAGGCCGAGCGCCCGGTGATGATCGTGGGGCTTGATGCCTTGCATGATGAAGCCGCCCCAAGCGTCATGGCCTTTGCTGAGGCTTTTGGTGTGCCGGTGATCACCACATATAAAGCCAAGGGAATTATCCCCGAACACCATCCAGCCGCCCTTGGCGGCGCTGGCCTGTCACCCAAGAACGACGCAATCTTGGTGCCTTTCATACAATCGGCGGATTTGGTGATTTGTGCGGGTTATGATCCCATCGAAATGCGGCCCGGTTGGCGCGACATTTGGGACACCACCGAGCAGCGTGTTATTGATATCGCAGGCGTGCCAAACCTGCATTACATGCACCAAGCCGGGATCAATATCGTGGCCGACATTGGCGCATCCCTTCAGGCATTGGGCGACGGCATTTCCCCGCGCGAGACATGGGCGGGCGGCGAGGTGGGCCGCACCAAAGCGGCACTGGCCGAGGCCTTTCCCATGGATGATGAATGGGGTGCTGCAGGTGTGATCGCGGAATGCCGCGCGGTTTTGCCAAGCGAGACAGTGGCCACCGTGGACAGCGGCGCGCACCGCATATTGCTTAGCCAGATGTGGGAGTGCGACGCCCCCCGCGGCCTGATCCAATCCTCGGGCCTGTGCACCATGGGGTGCGCCGTCCCAATGGCTATGGGCGCCAAGATCGCAAAACCTGATGTGCCTGTGGTGTCGTTTAGTGGCGATGCAGGCATGTTGATGGTGTTGGGCGAATTGGCGACGGCCGCCGAAATGAAGCTTGGGGTGATTTTTGTCGTGTTTGTCGATGCCTCGCTCGCTCTGATCGAAAAGAAGCAACGCGAGCGTCAAATGGCCAACGTGGGCGTTGATTTTGGCGAACATGACTTTGCCGCCATCGGGCGCGCGATGGGCGGACACGGCGTTACGGTGGACAACCGCGCAGACCTGCGCGCGGCTTTGACGGATGGCATGGCGGCCGATACCTTTACGGTGATTGCCGCCAAAATTGACCGGAGATCATATGATGGCCGTATCTGACAACGCCGCCGCGCAAGGGGCCTTGGACGGCCTTGTTGTTTTGGACCTCAGCCGCATTTTGGCGGGCCCGACGTGTACGCAATTGTTGGGTGATCTTGGCGCCCGCGTCATCAAGATCGAAAATCCCAAGACCGGCGGAGACGACACCCGCAGCTGGGGCCCGCCCTACGTGGTTGATGCGGATGGGGCGCAATCCGATCTGAGCGCCTATTTCATGGCGGCCAACCGCAACAAATTGTCCGTCGCCGTTGATATCACAACGCCCCAAGGACAGCAGGCGATCCGTGGATTGGCAGCGCAGGCCGATATCGTGGTTGAGAATTTCAAATTTGGCGGCCTTGCCAAATACGGACTTGATTACGACAGCCTGAGCGCCGGCAACCCGGCACTGATTTATTGCTCAATCTCGGGGTATGGGCAGACCGGGCCCAACAAGGACAAACCGGGGTACGATCTTATGGCGCAGGGCTATGGTGGGATCATGTCCCTAACCGGAGAGCCGCAGGGGGCGCCGATGAAAGTGGGCGTGGGCATCGCGGATGTGATGTGCGGGATGTATGCCTGCAACGGTGTTTTAGCGGCCCTGAACCACCGCAATAAAACGGGCCAAGGGCAGCATATCGATGTGGCCTTGGTCGACAGTCAAATCGCATGGTTGATCAACGAGGGGACAAATACGCTGTTGTCGGGCAAAGAGCCTGAGCGGCGTGGCAACGGCCACCCCAATATCGTGCCCTATAACGTGTTTGAAACATCCGATGGCCATGTGATTTTGGCGGTGGGCAATGATGGGCAATTTGGCCGAATGTGTGGGTTTTTGGGCGTAGAGGGTTTGGCACAGACCGCCGAATATGCCACCAACCCGGCGCGCATTGAAAACCGCGACGCGCTTTATGCGACGCTGATCCCATTGTTCAAAGCGCGCAGCATGGCCGAGATCATCACAGGCCTTGAGGCCGTGAAAGTGCCGGTAGGGCCGGTGAACACCGTGACCAAGGCACTGGCGTCGGATCAAGCGGCAGCGCGGGATATGGTGATTGAGATGCAAACCAGCGCGGGACCTGTGCAGCTTTTGGGCAACCCGCTCAAGATGTCAGCGACACCCGTCACCTACCGGACCGCACCGCCACGGATGGGGCAGGATACTGACGCGGTCTTGGGCGAGATGTTTAAGAAATGAAGGCCTTGCGGCCTGCGTGATTTTGGGTGCCTTGATCGGGCCTGAGCCCTCAGGATTGAGGGCGCCTATGCCGGTGAGCGGTGGAAGCCTCCGGCGGGAGTGCTGGCCAAAAGAAGCATGGGCGTGGCTGAGATGCTTGGCAATGTTGGTTTGCGGGTCTAGCGTTGTTGGCGGTGCATTCAGGAGAGCAGGCAATGGCGTTTAACCAACCACTTGGCGGGCAGGAGATGGCGCGGTTTTCGGGGCCTGCGACGATGATGCGATTGCCGACGCAAGAGACCGCCGAGGGGCTGGATGCCTGTTTTGTGGGGGTCCCAATGGATATTGGCGCCTCGAACCGTTCGGGGACGCGCATGGGGCCGCGGCAAATCCGTGATGAGAGCCGGATGATGCGGCCCTTTAATATGGGCACCGGCGCGCGGCCTTTTTCCAAGATGCAGGTGGCCGATATTGGCGATGTGGCGATCAATTCGTTTAACCTGATCAAGACGGCGGATATTATTACCGAGAGTTATGCGGAGATTTTGAAGCATGATGTGGTGCCGTTGACCCTTGGGGGGGATCACACGCTGACCTATCCAGTGTTGCGGGCGATTGCGGCCAAGCATGGGCCTGTGGCTTTGATCCATGTGGATGCCCATGCGGATACGTCGGATGATATGTTTGGCGAGCCGATTGCCCATGGGACGCCGTTTCGCCGGGCCTATGAGGACGGTTTGTTGATCAATGACAAGGTTTGGCAGATTGGTTTGCGGGGCACGGGGTATAGCCCTGAGGATTATGATTGGGGGCGCAGTAAGGGGTGGACCGTGGTGCAGGCCGAGGCGTGTTGGCACAAGTCGCTTGCGCCATTGATGGAGGAGGTTCGGGCCAAGATTGGGCCACAGACGCCGGTTTACATCAGCTATGATATCGACAGTTTGGATCCGGCCTATGCGCCCGGTACGGGCACGGTTGAGATCGGTGGTTTGACCACCATTCAGGCGCTTGAGATTATTCGCGGCTGTGCGGGCCTGAATGTGGTGGGTGGTGATCTGGTTGAGGTGGCACCGCCCTATGATTTGGCGGGGAACACGGCGTTGATTGGGGCGAACCTGTTGTTTGAGATGCTGTGTGTTTTGCCCAAGTGTTTGGCGGATTAGGGCGCGCCATATCCGCCGCCGCCGGGGGTTTTCATCACGAAGATATCGCCCGGCATCATTTGGGTTTGGTCGTTGCCTTTAAGGCGCTCAATGCTGCCGTCTGTCCGCTCGACCGAGTTTTCGCCAATGCCGCCGGGTGCCCCGCCCGCCATGCCGTGAGGGGCCAGGATGCGGTGGGACGTGAGGGTGGTGGCGGTCATTTCTTCGAGGAACCTGAGGCGACGGGTAATACCGTCACCGCCCATGTGCCGCCCTTTGCCGCCTGAATCCGTGCGGATCGAGAAGGATTCGAGGCGGAGGGGGAAGCGGGTTTCCAACACCTCGGGATCGGTCATCAGCGTGTTGGTCATGTGGCTGTGGACCGCGGATGCGCCGTTGAAATTGGGGCCTGCGCCTGTGCCACCGCAGATGGTTTCATAGTTTTGATAGGTTTCGTTGCCGTAGACGAAATTATTGGTGGTGCCTTGCGATCCGGCGATCACCCCAAGGGCGCCGTAGAGCGTGTCGCAGATGGATTGGCTGACTTCGGTGTTGCCCGAGATGACGGCCGCCGGATATTTGGGATTAATCATCGAGCCTTCGGGGATGATGATATTGAGCGGTTTGAGGCAGCCTTCGTTCATTGGAATGTCGGCGCCGACCATGGTGCGGAAGACATAAAGCACCACGGCGCGGCAGACGGCGCGCGGGGCGTTGTAGTTGTATTTGTCTTGTGGCGAGGTGCCCGTGAAATCGATGGTGGCGGAGCGTGCGGCTTGATCGACGCTGATCCGCACCTTGATCTTGGCACCGCTGTCCATAGGATAGGTAAAGTCACAGTCGGTCAGCACATCAAGGACACGGCGCACGCTTTCTTCGGCGTTGTCTTGGACGTGGCTCATATAGGCGTGGATCGTATCGGTGCCGTATTGGCGCGTGATCTTTTGCAGCTCAGACATGCCAGTGGCGTTGGCTGCGACTTGGGCCGACAGGTCAGCCATATTTTCGGGAATATTGCGGCAAGGATAGGGGCCGCTGGCGAGGATGGCGCGGGCCTCTGCGTCGCGCAGGGTGCCTTGATCAACCAGCAAGAAATTGTCGATCAACACCCCTTCCTCGTCAATATGCGTGCTGTCGGGCGGGGCCGATCCAGGTGTTTTGCCGCCGATGTCTGCCTGATGGCCCCGGCTGGCGACGGTATAGAGGATGCGCGTGCCGGCATCGTCAAATACGGGCGTGATAACGGTGACGTCGGGCAGGTGTGTGCCGCCGTTATAGGGGTTGTTCATCATAAACACATCGCCGGGGCGGATTTTGCCGGCGTTGGCATCAAGGATTGTGCGCACGCTTTCGGACATAGAGCCAAGGTGCACGGGCACATGCGGCGCGTTGGCGACAAGATCGCCGTGTTGGTCAAAGATGGCGCACGAAAAGTCCATGCGTTCTTTGATATTCACCGAATAGGCGGTGTTGGCCAACGTGGCGCCCATCTGTTCGGCGATCGACATGAACAGGTTGTTAAACACCTCGAGCATGACCGGATCGACGGATGTTCCGACGGCCAAATCGCGCGCGATTGGGGTGATGCGGCGCAAAACGAGGTTGCCGCCCGCCGCGCATTCGGCCTGCCAGCCGTCTTCGATGATATTGGTGCCCGTGGGCTCGGCAAGGATCGCGGGGCCAGTGAGGGTGTCGCCCAAGGCAAGATGCGCGCGGTTGACGAGGGGGACGTTGGTCCATTCCCCACCTGTGAACATTTTGGCGGTTTGGTCGGCACGGTCCTCGGGCGTGATGTGCATATCGACGCTTTCACCGGTTTGGCCTACGGCTTCGACGGTGAGGATGTCGATGACAAGCTGGTCGTATGTGGGGACAAAGCCAAACCGGGTGGCGTGGGCGGTATCAAAGGCCTGCTGCATTGTGGTGGCGTCACAGAAGGGCACTTCGAGGGTTTGGTGGGCGCCACTGGTGCGGATATGGGCGGTTTTGATGAGG
>JALZWD010000296.1 GCA_023300365.1 Flavimaricola sp.
TCAGAGAACGACGAATCTTCGTTCAACGTGGCTGACATGCGCGCGTCCTGCATCTCGGACAGTTCGGCAAAATCGTGCGCGATCACCTCAAGGGTCTCAAGAACCCGAGGTTTTAGGGCCGCTTCCATCGCGGCAAGCGACATATTGGCCTGCTCGTCCTCGTCATCGTCGTCGTCGCTTTCAATCGGGTTGCCGTCAGCGTCCAACTCTTGCGCTGCTTCGGCCTTGGGGGCTTCTGCTCCCGGTGCGGCAGGGGTGGGGACAACGGTCTCTTCTCCGTCTTCACCCATCTGATTGCCGAATGTCGCCTCAAGGTCGATGACATCGCGCAAAAGGATGTCCTCGGACAAAAGTTCGTCACGCCAAATCGTAATCGCTTGGAACGTTAGTGGGCTTTCGCAAAGCCCTAGGATCATCGTATTGCGCCCGGCCTCGATCCGCTTGGCAATCGCGATCTCGCCCTCGCGGGACAAAAGCTCAACCGACCCCATTTCCCGCAAATACATCCGAACCGGATCATCTGTACGATCAAGCTTTTCTGCCTCGGCCCCACCAAGCGCCACTTCACGCGCGCCAACGGTGGCCACTTCACGGCTCTTGCCGTCGTCCTCGGCCTCTTCGCTCTCTTCTTCCTCGGTCACCTGAATGCCCATTTCGGACAACATCGACATCACGTCTTCGATCTGATCCGACGACACCTGATCGGGTGGCAAAACCGCGTTTAGCTGATCGTAAGTGATATAGCCCCGATCACGCGCTTCAGCGATCATTTTCTTGACCGCGGCTTGGCTCATATCAAGCGAATGAGCGCTATCGGCATCCTGATCTTTGTTGCGATCGTCATTGGTGTCTTTAGCGGCCATTCGGGGGGCTCCTCGGGTGGTCATGCACTCGCGCGGGCGAATCACCCACGGCTTGATGCGAATCAATCTCTAGCGGCTATGATTCGCAACCACGAATCATCTTATTTTATTCGTTTGTTGCAACGTCTCATCGCGCACGTGGTACAAAATAGCGTTCAAATACGACTTGGCAAAGGCAGTCCTAGGCAATCCCCGAGGCGCAACGCGCACGCGACACCCAAGGTCTAGTGCAAATGGCGTGCATTTTGGTTAATTTCAAGGGGGCCCGCGCTGGCCGAAATTTTAGGGTTTGTTCTTTTCCACAACGATCCGGTCCAGCGCCGTTGAATAATCGACATCCGCCTGGCTCAGCTTATTGCCGTTGGGTGCAACTTTAAACTCAACCGATGCGTCATTTCCGCCCCGCTCAATCCGGTTGATGGCCTCGCGCCCATCGCTCAAGCGATGCGTCAGGCGCTCGTCTTCCGCATAGGCTATGTCTTCAACCGCTTCGCGGATTTCACGGGCCTGCCCACGACGTGCCGATAGTTTGGCCAATTCCTGCTCTAGACATTTGCCAACAAACTCCGCGTTTCCAGCGCGTCGAATGGGCGGCGCAATCTGCACATGGCTTTGCCCCAAAAGGTCTGCAACGGCCACGGCCCCAAGATCCGCCTCAATCAAGGCGCGCACATCTTCGCCTGCTCCATGGCGCAGCAACGCATCGCGCAGTGCCGCGTGATCGGGATCGCGGCAATCCATCGTCTCAATTTCACGTTCAAAAGCGGTCACCTGATCGGGGTTCACCACAAGGGTGGCCAATATGACCGCCTCGCGCAAATGGTCCTCGGCGCCCTCACCTCCCGCCGCAAACACGCTGCTTTTGGCCCCGGTCGTCACCGTAGTGGCTTGCGCATAAGGGGTCGGCCCGCCCTTGCGCCAATCGCGCTTGAATTTGCCACCGCCAGCGCCAGCGCCGCCTTTACGCGGATTGAACAACGCCCAGCGCAAATCTTTGATTTCTTGTCCGTAATGCCCGCGCAGCGACGGATCAGGGATCACCTTGATTGCATCACGCAGCACTTTATCAAGCGCCGCTTTTCTCTCAGGGCTGTCAAAAACCTTGCCCTCGGTCTCACGCCGCCACAGTAATTGCACCAACGGCAAAGCCCCATCAATCACCGCCTGCATCGCGTCGCGTCCTTGCGCGCGGATCAGGTCATCGGGGTCCATTCCTTGCGGCATCAGCGCAAACCGAAGCGACTTTCCCGCCTCAAGCAAGGGCAAAGCCAAGTCGATCAAACGCATCGCGGCGCGCAAACCCGCTTTGTCCCCATCAAGGGCAATGACCGGCTCGCTCGATATCCGCCACATGAGCGCCAACTGGTCTTCGGTAATTGCCGTGCCAAGAGGGGCGACGGTTGAGGCAAACCCCGCCTCTGACAGGGCAATCGTGTCCATATACCCTTCGGCCACAATCAATTGCGATCCCTTGCCCGCCGCTTCACGCGCTGGCTTGTGATTGTAAAGCGAGCGGCCCTTGTCAAACAAAGGGGTCTCTGGCGAGTTCAGGTACTTCGCCCGCGCATTCGGGTCCATCGCGCGCCCACCAAGGGCAATGGCACGGCCCCGGTGATTGCGAATGGGAAAGATAATCCGCCCGCGAAACCGATCATAAGGCGCGCCACCGTCGTCGGGCTTGGCCGCAAGGCCCGCCTCGATCACCTGCGCCGCCTCCACGCCCTTACCCGTCAGGGCCGCGAAAACACCTTGCCGCATATCCGGCGCAAATCCGATTTCCCAGCGGTCCAAAGCCGCTTGGTCAAATCCACGCCCCTCAAGATACGCCCGCGCCTGCGCCGCGCCCGCGCTGCGCAGCTGCATCCGGTACCACTGCACCGCCTGCTCCATCACATCGCTGAGCACTGTGCGGTGGTCGGCCTTTTCTTGCGCGCGTGGATCCCGTTCTGGCATCGGCATCCCGGCCTCACCAGCCAAAATCTGCACCGCTTCCATAAACCCGACATTTTCGGTTTCTTGCACAAACCGAAAGGCGTCCCCCTTGGCGTGGCATCCAAAGCAGTAATAAAAGCCCTTCTGGTCATCCACATGAAAAGACGCCGTCTTTTCTTGATGAAACGGACAGGGCGACCACAGGTCCCCTTTGCCGGGGTTTGATTTGCGATTGTCCCACATGACCTTGCGCCCCACGACCTGTCCTATCGACAGGCGCGACCGCAACTCATCTATGAAACCCGGTGGCAAACTCATATCCGTTTATCCCCTCCTCATCCGCCAAAGTCGAGAGCACCTTATCGCTTCTTTTGGCCCAAACTCCCCCCGGAGGGTCCATCTTCAAACCCCGCGCCGCCTTTCGAAAAAGTCGCGCAACAATGCCCCTGCCGCCTCGCCGCTAATTCCATCATATACGTCTGGCACGTGATGACATTGCGGATGCGCAAAAACCTGCGCACCCTGCGCAACACCACCCGATTTGGGGTCTGCCGCACCATAGTACAATCGCGCCACCCTTGCGGCCGAAATTGCCGCCGCGCACATCGCGCAAGGCTCCAACGTTACATAAAGATCAAATCCAACAAGCCGCTCTGAGCCAATTCTCGCACAGGCGGCGCGAATGGCCAAAACCTCTGCATGCGCAGTTGGGTCACACAATTCTCGCGTCCGATTGCCCGCTTGGGCCACCACATCCCCCGCCGGAGAGACAACAACCGCGCCCACAGGCACCTCGCCCCGGTCGCCCGCCGCACGCGCATCCTCAAGCGCCAAATCCATAAACGACCGAAACACAGCTCTATACCTTCCAATTGCGTGACGTCTGGTTCTCCCTTACCACGTCCTAATGGCACAAGAGACCCCAGATTTACACGACCCCGCCTTTGTCGCCGCGCTTTTTGATCGATGTGCCGGCAACTACCGATGGTGGAGCGCTATCGCCTCTTTTGGCCTCATCCACCGCTGGCGCCGTCAATGCATCGCCCTTGTGCCTCCACCCCTGACCACCACCCCGGTCATTGTTGATCTGATGGCCGGAACCGGCGAGTTGTGGCCGCATATCCTGCGCCGCTTCCCCGATGCCCAGACCATCACCGCGATTGACATCTCTCACCAGATGCACCTCCACGCGCTCAATCACCTCCACAAAGATCGCCGCGACCGGATCTCTCACCTCGAGGCCAATGCCCTCAAGACTGACTTGCCCGATAACGTGGCCGATTGCGTTGTCTCAAGCTTTGGCCTCAAAACATTCAGCCCCGCCCAACACGTCTTGTTGGCAAAGCAAGTGGCCCGGCTTCTCAAACCTGGCGGCACATTTTGCCTGATCGAAGCCTCCAATCCACGCGGCTGGTTTCTCTACCCGCTTTACCGACTGTATCTTTCGGGCGTCCTGCCTCAGATCGAGCGGTGGTTTCTCCGCGGGGCCGAGGATTTTGCAATGTTCGCGCAGTATACCAAATCCTTCGAAAACTGTGCGGGCTTTGCCGAGGCTCTGCGCGCACAAGGGCTTGAGGTCGCGCAAGCCAATCATATCTTTGGCGCGGCGACATCGGTGCAGGGCCGCAAACCCGATCAATAGACCCGATCAATAGAAATGTTCTCAGCACTAAACTTGTGCGCATAAACGTGCCCGCGCCGAAACCGTTGCATATCCCTCCCTCAAGGCGTAGCCCTCGCGCATGTCCGATCAAACCCCTCCCCAAGGCGACCGCATTGCCAAAGTTCTGTCCCGCGCGGGCATCGCCTCGCGACGTGACGCCGAAAAAATGATTGCTGAAGGGCGTGTCAGGGTGAACGGCAAGGTTCTCGAAACCCCTGCGGTCAAAGTCACGGCGGCGGACAAAATCCTTGTCGACGACAAACCCGTCGGCACCCCCGACGCCCCGCGCCTGTGGCTCTACCACAAGCCCACAGGCCTCGTAACCACCGACAAAGACGAGAAAGGCCGGACAACGATCTACGACAAATTACCCGAAGAAATGCCCCGCGTCATGTCGGTGGGGCGGCTCGATCTTAATTCCGAAGGCCTGCTGATCCTCACCAACGACGGCGGCGTCAAACGCCAGCTCGAATTGCCGGCCACCGGATGGTTGCGCCGTTACCGCGTGCGGATCAATGGCTCGGTCTCCGAGGCCAAACTCGACGTTCTGCGCAAAGGTATCACCGTCGAAGGGACGCGCTATATGCCCATGGACGTCACATTTGACCGCCAACAAGGTGCCAACGCGTGGCTCACAATTGCCATTCGCGAGGGCAAAAACCGTGAAATCCGCCGCACGATGGATGCGCTTGGCGTCAAGGTAAACCGCCTGATCCGCGTCAGCTACGGCCCCTTTCAAATCGGCAACCTCGAGGCCGGCCAAGTCGAAGAAGTCAAACAGCGCGTTGTGAAAGATCAACTGGGCCTAGAAAAGCGCCCAACACCCAAACGTCGGCGCAAAGGCCCCAGCTCACACGGCCCCAAATCCTAGATACACTGTTTGCATTTAGGCCCTACAAGACACCAAATACACATTCCCCCTTCACCCTGCGGCTACAATCGGGCATCAACACTGCCAAACCCACAATTTGGCTCCGGGGACAGATATGATCGACCTTCTTACACTTGAAAACCTCACCAACCTTCTGATGCTGTGCTTCCTTCAGGCGGTTCTTGGCTTTGACAACCTGTTGTTTATTTCTATCGAAAGCCAACGCGCTCCGGTCGCTCAACAAAAATCGGTCCGTCAGTGGGGCATTATTATTGCCGTCGCTTTGCGTGTGATCTTGCTGTTCACGATGATCCAGCTGATCGACGCGATGTCCGAACCGTTCTATATCTTCGACATCCCCGGCTATATCGAAGGTGGGATAAATTTCGCCACCTGCGTCTTCGTGATTGGCGGCGCTTTCATCATGTACACAGCCGTGAAAGAAATTTCGCATATGCTGTCGATCCATGATCTCGATCATGACGTTGAAGGCAAATCCGGCAAATCCGCTACGCAGGTTGTTGTGATCATCGTCATTATGAACCTGATCTTTTCGTTCGATTCCGTTCTGTCGGCATTGGCGATCACCGATGTCTTCCCAATTCTCGCAATCGCTATCATTCTGTCGGGGCTTGCGATGCTGGTCTTGGCTGATGGGGTCACCAAATTCCTTCAAGCCAATCGCATGTACGAGGTTTTGGGCCTCTTCATTCTTTTGATCGTCGGCGTTGTGCTTCTGGGTGAAGCAGGCCAAGCCGCCGTGCACGGCGCTGAAGCCGGCGGGATGAGCCACGACGAAGCCAAAGGATTGGCCCTCAAGGTGTTCGGTCAAGAGATTGTTCCAATGTCGAAATCGACGTTCTACTTCTCGGTCGTGGTGCTGGTGGTCGTTGAGGTCATCCAGTCGCGCTACAGCCGCAAACTCAACGCCGAACGCCAAGCACTGCAAGAACACTCCTAATTTTCCCCGCCCGGGGGGGATTGTTCGTCCCAGCGCAATGCCTAGGTTACTATGGCTGCCAACAGTAAAGGGCATCTATGGTTCGCTTGATTTTATTGGCGCTTGTTGCGCTGTGTATAGTTGTTGTCGCCATATGTGTGGTCGCACGTCTGGTGGCCAAACCGACGTCCGCGTCCGAAGCGAAAGAGGACACCATGCCTGATACCTTTAAGACCGTGGCTTATGTGCTGCTTTTGATGCTGATGGTGGGCATCACCACCGGTTTATTGGCGGGATAGGCGATTATGGCACAGCGGTTCGGCGGTAAATACAGCCAAGGTGGCACGACCACTCCACAACAAGACGCGATCCGCGAGGCCCGCGCCGCAAAACGTGCCGTGGATGCGGCCGGCGCGCGCTCAACGCTGTTGTTCGTACCAGCGATCATTTTGATCGCAACATCCCTCAACGAGGGCGCTGGCATTTTGTTGATGGCGCTTGTTGGCGGCGGTGTCCTTACCCTCGCCGCATGGCTTTTGCGCGACGGTTTGCGCGCCGAGGCGGTCTATCATGGCCGCTCGATTGCCCGTCGCCCTGCCCTGCCCCGGAAAATGATGGCCACACTTCTGACGGGTATCGGTGTCGCTATTGCCGCCTACACCGGCCCTTCTGGTGTGACCGCAAGCCTTCTTTACGGCGTCGCAGCAGCGGCCTTGCATGTGGCAGCTTTTGGCATTGACCCACTGCGTGACAAACGCGTCGAGGGGATCGATACCTTTCAACAAGACCGCGTGGCCCGCGTGGTCGATGAGGCCGAAAGCTATCTCGCCGCGATGACCGACCACATCGGCGCACTCAAGGACCGCAAGCTTGATCAACGGCTCGCAGGCTTTCAGGCCATGGCCCGAAAAATGATCCAAACCGTTGAAGAAGATCCCCGCGATCTGACTGCGGCGCGCAAATACCTTGGCGTTTATTTGATGGGTGCGCGTGACGCGACGGTGAAATTCGCCGAAGTTTATGGCCGCGCGCCAGATGCTGTCGCCCGCGCCGATTACGAGGCTTTGCTAACCGACCTCGAGACCAACTTCATCGCCCGCACCGAAACCCTTGTTGAAGGGGACCGTGAGGGCATGGACATCGAAATCAAAGTGCTGCGCGACAGGTTGCAGCGCGAGGGCATAAAGCCCGAATAATCGAATTTATAAAGAGGATTAAAAATGTCTGAGACCGTCCGCCAACAGGCCGCTAACTCACTTGCCCAAGTCGAAAAAATCACCGCTGTCGTTCTGCCAGAACCGGCGCCTGCGAATGCGGTTGTCCCACTTGAAATGGCCGACGCTCCGATTGGTGCAGAAATTCGCACCCGCATGAACGAGCTGGACATGACGGACACAAATTCCATCGTGCGTTTCGGCTCAGGAGCACAGGCCGAGTTGCAGACCATCTCGCAATCGATGCTGCAAGGCGTTCGCAGCAAAGACGTCGGCCCGGCTGGTGACAGCCTGCGCAACATCGTCACCACAATTCGCGGCTTCTCAATCTCCGAACTCGACGTGCGCCGCGAGCGCAGCTGGTGGGAAAAGCTCTTGGGCCGCGCAGCCCCCTTTGCCCGCTTCACCGCACGCTTTGAAAAGGTTCAAGGCCAGATTGACCACGTCACCGATGATCTCCTCAAGCACGAGCATATCTTGCTAAAAGACATCGAAAGCCTCGATGTGCTTTATGACAAAACGCTCGCTTTCTATGATGAATTGGCCCTTTATATCGCCGCAGGCGAGGCCAAGATCAAAGAAATGGACGAAAAAGACATCCCCGCCAAAGAGGCCGCCGTCAACGCCGCCCCAGAAGAGCAAAGCGTGATGATGGCCCAAGAACTGCGCGACATGCGCTCGGCCCGCGACGATCTCGAGCGCCGCGTCCACGATCTCAAACTAACGCGTCAGGTCACGATGCAATCCCTGCCCTCCATCCGGTTGGTTCAGGAAAACGACAAATCCCTCGTCACCAAAATCAATTCAACGCTGGTCAACACAGTGCCCCTTTGGGAAACGCAATTGGCCCAAGCCGTCACCATCCAGCGCAGTGCCGAAGCCGCAGGCGCCGTGCGCGATGCCAATGACCTGACAAACGAGTTGCTGACATCTAACGCCGAAAACCTGCGTCAGGCCAACGCCACAATCCGTACCGAAATGGAACGTGGCGTGTTCGATATTGACGCCGTTAAGAAGGCCAACGCCAACTTGATCGCCACAATCGAAGAAAGCCTATCTATTGCCGACGAGGGCAAACGCAAGCGCGCCGAAGCAGAAGGCGAGTTGCAAAAAATGGAAACCGAACTGAAGACCACCCTTGCCTCCGCAACCGCTCAGGGCAACGGCATGACGGGTCAGGTCGGTGGCAGCGGCAGCTAAATGAAATCATTCGGCGCAATCGGCAGGTCGGTGCTGGGGCTTACGGCCCTAACCCTGCTCGCCGCTTGCCCCGATGTCGGCGCGATCGCGCCCCCTTCCCCGCCAGTGCGACCAACACCACCGCCAATAACCAGTGCGCCTCAGGCGGCTTTACCATCATCAATCACGGAACAATCCCAAGCCTCCCGCGCTCTGTCTGTCCACTACCGCCGCTTGCAAACCGATTTACTAAACCAAGGTCTTTTGCGCGGCGATGGCGGCGGCCCCGATACGCCGTTTTCGGATATCACACTGACCCGTAATTTTGTGCGTATCGCCCTGTTTGACGAATACCGCATCGGCCCAAACGGCGAATTGCAGGCCGACGCCACCGTAAGCTCGTTGCGCCGTTGGCAAAGCCCGATCCGCATGGCGGTTGAGTTTGGCGCCTCCGTCCCCCAAGCCCAACGCGACCGGGACGCCGTCTCAATCAGTGCTTTTGCCAACCGCCTCTCGCGCTTTACCGGCGTGCCCACCCGGCAGACCGACGAGGGGGCAAATTTCCATGTCTTTGTTCTCAACGAAGGCGACCGGGCCGGATATGAGGCCCGCTTGCGCGAACTTGTGCCCGGCATTGATGCGGCCTCGGTGCGCGCCTTTATCTCGCCCCCCCGCTCAACGCTGTGTCTCGCCATTGCCTTCTCGGACGGCACCTCAAATATCACAACCCAAGCCGTCGTTTTGATCCGCGCCGAACATCCCGATCTGTTGCGTCTGGCCTGCATCCACGAAGAGCTTGCCCAATCTATGGGCCTGGCCAACGACAGTCCAACCGCGCGCCCCTCGATCTTTAACGACGACGAAGAATTTGGCCTTTTGACCACCCACGACGAACTCCTCTTGCAAATGCTCTACGATCCCCGCCTCTCGCCCGGCATGACCGCGGCCCAAGCCGCCCCCATCGCCCGCGAGATCGCCGCCGA
>JALZWD010000297.1 GCA_023300365.1 Flavimaricola sp.
ACCGCGCCGTAAAACGTCCACGCTGTGCAATAAATAGACAACGATAAGGTATAGATAAACGGCGAGCGCAGCCAACTATCGCGCCCTTTTGAGGCCCGACTTTCGGCGACAAACGCCACGAAAAACAAGAACGCCACATAAAAAAGCGCCACAACAACAAGGACATTGAACGCAAGCATTACGGCGCCTCTTGTGTCCCAGGGTCAGGGTCCGCCAATGGATCTAGTCGGCTTGAAAACACGGCCCCCAAGACCACCAACCCGGCCCAGATCACAAACATATAAATCAAGGCCACGGCATTCGTTTGCCCGCCCTCGCCGCGCGGCCACAACAACGGCACAAGCCATAAAACCGCCCCCAAAATCGGCAACAGCCGCAACGCATCGCGCAATCGCCGCTGCCGGTAGCGGGCTTTGGCCAGAAAAACCGGACTACGCGGTGCCATCAGCCGGCAACCAACGTGCGCACATTCTCAAGAATTTCCGCATTCGAAAATGGTTTGGTCATAAAATGCGTCGCACCCAATTCCATCGCCATCTCGCGATCCTTGGTTTGCCCCCGCGCCGTCAGCATCATGACAGGCAAGGCGCGGGTATCCTCGGCCCCGCGCAGATCGCGCAAAATATCATACCCCGAACGCCCCGGCAGCATCACATCCAAAATCACCAAATCCGGCGGCCGGCTGCGCACACGTTCGGCGGCGGTCTCACCGTCTTCATGGGTATGCACCGTCCAACCATCCCGCGTCAGAATAAAACTGATCGCCTCAATGATATTTGGCTCATCTTCAATCAGCAGAACCCGTTTTCCCATACCGGCCCTCCCAAGCCAAATCTCCCGACCACTAGTATTCCCACAATCGCCGCCTCTGTCAAAGCCAAGCGGCCTAGGCGATCCGGCGTGCGGTGCAATCTTCGCGCGGGCACACCGCGCATCCAGGCCCAACAGGATGCGGCGGGGTCTGAGGCGCATCCCCCACCACCAACATCACCGCGCCAATGCGCCCCCTGCCGTCAAAGCTTGGGGTCCCGATTGGCTGCGACACTGCATAGGCCGTCATGCGCGGCGCCTCTTTGCCCGGCATCACAACCACCTCTTGCACCGGCCGCATCCCTTGGCCCAGCGCGGCATAAAGCGGCCATAACGGACAGCCGCCTGCACCAAACACCATATCAAACCCTGCCGTCCGCTTCAGACGGGTCACAACCCCCGCCCCATCACATATCGCAAGCCCCATCATAGGCTGCCCCCGGCGCGCAGGCAGGCTCGCCAAACGCCGCATCACCGCCCCAAGTGGCTGCGCAAACCGGGCTGCCACTGCCGCCACATCATACTCCACCGCCGCCGCAGCCGCCGCAAACTCAGTCAGCGGCAGCGCCTGCGCATCTTGGGCATAAACATCCAACCACGCCGCCACGATCTGGTGCGCCGCCGCACTTAAGCCGGCCAAAGACACGTCCGCGCCGCGCTCAATCTCTTCAAAGAAATGCCCACGTTCCTCAAAAAATGCGGTCGCTTCGTCCATTGCGGTCACAGGCGTTTTCTCTGGCGCCCCCCCAAGATAGGCCGCAAGCGCCTGCGTCACTTCCGCAAGCCGCAGACTATCTGCGTGGATGTTTTGATGAAACCGGGCCTCCCAATCACGGTCGCCTGCCCCTTCCACAAGGATTGATGCGGTCGAACGAATCGACGTTACGGTCGAAACCACCTGATGCAGAGCCCCGGCCAATGTTGGATCATGCGCCAACCGGTCCGCCATGGTGGCCACCTGTGCCTCAAGCCGCGAGACCCGCCCCGCCTGCTCGGCAACAACACCGGCCCATCCGGGAAATTGCGCGGCAAAGCCCTCCAGCGGTTCGCCCGCTCGGTCTTGCAACGGCACCAAGCCTTCGGTCGCTACGGCTGCTGTCAAAACGTTTGGGTCAACCCCCAACGCCTGCGCCAGTCCCCCAAGCACCGATCCGCCGATTCTCCGCTTTCCATGCTCCATCAAGTTCAAATAAGACGGCGAAATCCCCACCGCTTTTGCCAATTGCTGCTGGCTTTGCCCTACTTTGACACGCCGCGCTCTTACTCTAATGCCGATGTGTTCGCTTTGGCTCAATGATTTTTCCCTTTGGAAATAAGGCGTAATTACGGTCATATGTAACAATGTTTACACAACACTCATCGACCCTTGTAAATTTTATGACAGAAATTTCCTTTCCTCACAACCTCGTGTTGCGAAATTTTGTCACACTGGTGGATAGTGGTCGTGCACGTAAAAAAGTGCGCATGGGTGCGGCGAGGAGGCCAATCCCATGATCACCAAAGGGAGAATTTGATGACAAGTTCACGTTTCACACGTCGTGGCGCTCTAAAAGCAGGCGCCATCGGTGGTGCCGGGTTGGCCATTCCAACCATTCTGCGCGCTGACGGCCATACTGGCTTTACCAATGCGCCGACAGGCAGCACCGTTAAAATCGGTTTCAATGTTCCACAGTCCGGCCCCTATGCCGAAGAAGGCCTCGACGAGCTGCGCGCTCAGGAGCTTGCTGTAGAGCACCTCAACGGTATTGGTGACGGCGGCATGCTGAACACCTTCTCCGAAAAGAACCTCGACGGTACAGGTATCTTGGGCAAGCAGGTTGAGTTCGTCACAGGCGACACTCAGACAAAATCAGACGTTGCCCGTGCTTCTGCCCAGCAGATGATCGAGCGCGAAGGCGTTATCATGGTCAACGGCGGTTCGTCGTCGGGTGTTGCCATCGCCGTTCAGGGTCTGTGCCAAGAAGCTGGCATTATCTTTATGGCCGGTCTGACACACTCCAACGACACAACCGGTAAAGACCGCAAGGCCAACGGTTTCCGTCACTTCTTTAACGGCTTCATGTCCGGCGCGGCCCTCGGCCCCGTTTTGAACAACGCCTACGGCGGTTCGCGTCGCGCCTACCACCTCACAGCGGACTACACTTGGGGCTGGACACAGCAAGAATCCATCCAAGCCGCCACTGAGGCAATTGGTTGGGAAACTGTTGAAAACGTACTGACACCTGTTGGTGCTGGCGACTTCTCGTCCTACATCGCGCCTGTTATGAACTCTGGCGCCGACGTTCTGGTTCTGAACCACTACGGCGGAGACATGGTCAACTCGCTGACACAGGCTGTTGAATTTGGCCTGCGTGATCGCTTGGTTGATGGCACACAGTTCGAAGTTGTTGTTCCGCTCTACTCCGAGCTGATGGCCGCTGGTGCGGGTTCCAACATTCAGGGCGTTTACGGCTCGATGAACTGGAACTGGCAGCTGCCCGACGAAGGCACAGCCGCGTTCACACGTTCGTTCGGCGAAAAGTACGGTCGTCCACCATCGGGTGCGGCACACACATGCTACGTGCAGACATTGCTCTATGCAGACGCCGTAACACGTGCCGGTTCGTTCAACCCATGTGCCGTTGCAGAAGCCCTCGAAGGCTTCGAATTCGACGGTATGGGCAACGGTGCAACCACCTACCGTGCCGAAGATCACCAGTGCTTCAAAGACGTGCTGGTCATGAAAGGCGCCGAAAGCCCAACATCTGAGTTCGACACACTCGAGATCGTGGAAGTTACACCACGCGCTCAGGTTGAGTACCCAGAAGATCACCCAATGTTCGCCGGCGGCGACTTGGGTGCATGCAACCCCGGCGCGTAAACCCGCGCCACCTCGGGCCACGCCACATGGTGTGGCCCGATCCCCCCTAAACACTACCGTTCCGCCTTCAATCGGGCATGACAGCCAAGGGCCCTTCAAGGCTCTGACCGAGATAGGACATCCTAATGGACGCCATCATCATTCAAATTCTTAACGGTCTTGATAAAGGGTCGGCCTATGCGCTGATTGCTCTTGGTCTGACCCTGATTTTCGGCACCTTGGGTGTTGTTAACTTTGCCCACGGCGCATTGTTCCTTGTCGGTGCTTTTGTCGCCGTCACAACACAGCGCCTGCTCAAGATCAGCTACGAAGTGGTTGACGAAAGCAAAAAAGACTTTCTTGGTAACCCACTGGTCGTTGACACACCCTACGTGCATGGCTGGTTCGGTCAGGCCACAGGCGACGCCATAATCGACTGGGCCGTCCCCTTGTCGATCATCCTGGCGATCCCGGTGATGCTGTTCATCGGTTTTGCGATGGAACGCGGCCTTATCAAACATTTTTACAAACGCCCCCACGCCGACCAGATCCTCGTGACATTCGGCTTGGCCATTGTCATCGGCGAGATCGTTAAGGCCTTCTACGGTGCCAACCCGATCCAAACGCCCGCCCCTTCTGCATTGCGCAGTACCGTCGATTTCGGCGTCTGGCTGGGCTACGAGCCGAACTCGATCCTCTACCCCGCTTGGCGTTTGGTCTACTTCTTCTTCTCGGCTATCGTCATCGCCGCAGTATTTGCCTTCTTACAGTTCACCACATTCGGTATGGTGGTGCGCGCAGGAATGGCCGACCGTGAAACCGTTGGCCTTTTGGGCATCAACATCGACAAACGCTTTACCATCATGTTCGGTATCGCCGCCGCCGTCGCAGGCCTTGCTGGGGTGATGTACACGCCCATCCTATCGCCCCACTACAACATCGGCATGGACTTCCTCGTGTTGTCCTTCGTGGTGGTGGTTGTTGGCGGCATGGGCTCCCTGCCCGGCGCCGTCCTCGCGGGCTTTATGCTCGGCATCCTGCAATCCTTCGCCTCCATGAACGAGGTTAAGGCCATCATCCCCGGCATCGACCAGATTATCATCTACCTGATCGCCATCATCGTTTTGCTCACACGTCCGCGTGGCCTTATGGGTCGCAAAGGCGTGATGGAGGACTAAGAATATGCTCGGTTTAAACGGAAAAGATTTTCGCCTGTTCCTCATCGTATGTGTGATGGCGCTTGCGGCTCCGATCTTGCTCAACCCCTTCCCCGTCGATGGCGCCTTGGCCCAATTCAACGCGGGTTATCCCGCGCTGATGCAAGCCTTCGCAATTTTCGGCATCCTCGCCATTGGCTTTAACATCCTCTTTGGCCTCACAGGCTACCTCTCGTTTGGCCACGCGGCCTTTCTTGGGGCGGGGTCCTACGCGGCGGTGTGGATGTACAAATTGTTCAACTACAACGTCATCTTCGCGATCCCCGCATCGATCATTGTCGCGGGCCTCTTGTCGGTCCTGATTGGCTATGTCTCGCTGCGCCGCTCGGGGATCTATTTCTCGATCCTCACACTGGCCTTTGCCCAGATGATGTACGCCATCGCCTACTCCGATCTTTTGGGACGGTTCTTTGGCACGCCCATCACCAACGGTGAAACCGGGCTTCAGGTGTACAACTCTGACCCGCAATTCCTCTTGGCCGAAGGTGGCCTTGCCGAACCCCACCTGTTCACACTCAACCTCAACAACCTGACCAAAATTCAATTCGGCGGTTGGGAATTTACCTTCGAGGTTGGCTATTATCTCTGCGCGATCTTCCTGATCCTCAGCTTTTATCTCTCGATCCGCATCTTCCGGTCGCCCTTTGGCATGATGCTGCGTGCGGTGAAATCAAACCAAAACCGGATGAACTACACCGGCCTCGACAGCAAACCCTACATGCTTGCGGCCTTTGTGATCTCTGGTCTCTATGCGGGCCTTGCTGGCGGCTTGATGGCGGCCATGGACCCCCTCACCGGTGGCGAGCGTATGTTCTGGACGGCTTCGGGCGAAATCGTCTTGATGTCGATCCTTGGTGGCGCTGGTACCTTGATCGGCCCTGTCCTTGGCGCAGGCGCGATCAAATACATGGAGAAAATCGTCTCGGCCCTGAACGACAACATCCTTCATGGATGGTTCGCTTGGATGCCTGACGGGATGGAAAACGTCGCCGTGGCGATCTTACACCCCTTCGTTGGCAAAGGCTGGCACCTCACATTGGGCAGCGTCTTTATGCTCGTCGTGATCTTCCTGCCCGGCGGTATCGTCGAAGGTGGCCAACGCATCGGACGCTTGTTCGGTCGCAAGGGCGCCACCCAGACCCCCACCGACGCCACAACAACACCTGCCGAATAGGAGCACGAGACAATGGGTATCCTAGAAGTCAAAGGCGTAAACAAACGCTTCGGCGGTCTCCAAGCCCTTGGGGACGTCAACCTCAGCGTCGAAGAGGGCACCGTTCACGCCATCATCGGCCCAAACGGTGCAGGTAAATCCACGCTCCTTAACGTTTTGGTCGGCAAACTGATCCCAGACTCGGGATCGGTCATGTTTGACGGGCAATCGGTGCTGGGCCGCAAACCATTTGAAATCAACCAAATGGGCATTTCCCGCGTGTTCCAAACACCCGAGATTTTTGCAGACCTGACGGTGATGGAAAACATCATGATCCCCTGCTTTGCCAAACGCGACGGCGCCTTCCGGATGCACGCCATCGAAAGCGTGGGCCACGAAAAAGGTATCATCGAACAGGCCGAGCAAATGCTCGCGGATGTGAACATGCTTGAAAAACACGAAATGGTGGCCTCGTCGCTGTCTCGTGGTGACAAGCGGCGCTTGGAAATGGCGATGTGCCTTGTCCAAGACCCCAAGTTGCTTCTCTTGGATGAGCCAACCGCCGGTATGGCCCGTGCCGACACCGAAAACACGATCAACCTTCTCAAGGAAATCCGCACACAACGCGGCATCACCATGGCCATCATCGAACACGATATGAACGTGGTGTTTTCTTTGGCCGAACGGATCACTGTTTTGGCCCAAGGCACGCCTTTGGTCGAGGATGTTCCTGAGAAAATCAAAGGTCACCCCAAGGTTCGCGAAGCTTACCTCGGCGAAGCCCAAGTTTAACTGCACTGAATCCCTTGAAATTCAGTAACCCGCAGAGGTCTCTTGTGAGACTTTTGCCCTCCACGAGGAAATAAGACATGAACGCGCCCTTCAACAAAAACGTCAACAACGCGGCCACCACACCTGCGTTTCTCAGTCTTTGGGAAGTGGAAGCCTATTACGGCGAAAGCTATATCGTTCAAAACATCAGCTTTAACATCCACGAAGGTGAAATCCTGGCGCTGCTTGGCCGTAACGGTGCGGGCAAAACCTCCACCCTGCGCACCATCGCCCGCATGGACGACCCCGAGCTGCGCCACGGCGAAATCTGGCTCGATGGCATGGCCCTGCACGAAATGAAATCCTGGCAGGCAAGCCAATCTGGCATTCAGCTTGTCCCCGAAGACCGCTCCATCATCCCCGGTCTGACGGTTGAGGAAAACCTCAAGCTCGCTCAAATCGCGCCGCCCATAGGCTGGTCGCTTGACCGGGTCTACGACCTTTTCCCGCGCCTGCGCGAACGCCGCAAACAAGAAGGCGTCACACTCTCGGGCGGCGAACAACAAATGCTCGCCATCGCCCGCGCCCTTGTCCGCGACATCAAAGTTCTGCTGCTCGACGAACCCTACGAGGGCCTCGCCCCCGTCATCGTGCAAGAGATCGCCAAAACCCTTGGCATCATCCGCGACCAAGGCATCACCACCGTCATCGTTGAGCAAAACGCCGTCGCCGCCCTTAAATTGGCCGACCGCGCCGTGATCCTCGATATCGGCCAAATCGTCTATGACGGCTCGGCCAAAGAGGTGCTCGAAGACGCAGAGCTGCGGGCCAAATACCTCGCGATTTAATCGCAAACTCTGACATCACGCGCGTCTGTGGCAACGCTCCGCCACATATGCAGGCGTGGTGTCCCACCGAATGCGGCGTCAACGCCCCAAAAGACCAAGGACCGTGCACATGACCAAGCTGTTCCCCCCCTCGGCCGAAATGGCCAAATCCGCCCACGCCGACAGCGCAAAATACGCGGAAATGTACCAAGCCTCGATCGCCGATCCCGCGGCGTTCTGGGGCCAAGAGGGCAAGCGGATCGACTGGATCAAACCCTACACCAAGGTCAAAAACACCTCCTTTGAGCCCGGCAAAGTCGATATCAAATGGTTCGAAGACGGCACCCTAAACGTCTCGGCCAACTGCATCGACAGGCATCTGGCCACACGCGGCGACCAAACCGCGATCATCTGGGAACAAGACGACCCCAAAGATCCCGCGCAACACATCACCTACAAAGAACTGCACAAGCAGGTCTGTAAATTCGCCAACGTCCTCAAAGAGATGGGCGTCGGCAAAGGCGACCGGGTTGTCATCTATATGCCGATGATCCCCGAAGCCGCCTATGCCATGCTCGCCTCTGCACGCATCGGCGCGATCCACTCTATCGTCTTCGCAGGCTTCTCGCCTGATGCTCTGGGCGCACGGGTCAACGCCTGCGACGCAAAGGTTGTCATCACATCCGACGGCGCCCCACGCGGGGGCCGTGTCACCAACCTCAAAGACAACGTTAATCAAGCGCTGCTCAACGATTTTGACACCGTCAAATGCCTTGTTGTTAAACGCACAGGGCAACAAATCGCATGGCGCGACGGCCTCGATTTCTGGCTTCACGAAATGTCCGAAACCGTCCCCGCCGATTGCCCACCCGAAGAGATGGCCGCCGAAGATCCGCTCTTCATCCTCTACACCTCCGGCTCGACCGGCCAACCAAAAGGCGTTGTCCACACCACGGGCGGCTACATCGTGTATGCGTCCATGACGCACCAATACACCTTCGATTATCACGATGGTGACGTCTTTTGGTGCACCGCCGACGTGGGCTGGGTCACTGGCCACAGCTATATCGTCTATGGCCCACTGGCCAACGGTGCCACCACGCTGATGTTCGAAGGCGTGCCCACCTACCCCGACGCCGGGCGCTTTTGGGATACCTGCGAAAAGCACAAGGTGAACCAATTCTACACCGCCCCGACGGCAATCCGCGCCCTTATGGCGCACGGCAATGAACCCGTCGAAAAATATGACCTGTCCGCCCTCAAACTGCTGGGGACAGTTGGCGAGCCGATCAACCCCGAGGCTTGGACATGGTACCACGAGGTTGTCGGCAAAGGCCGCTGCCCTATCGTTGATACCTTCTGGCAAACCGAAACAGGCGGCCACATGCTCACGCCCCTGCCCGGCGCCACCACCCTCAAACCCGGTGCGGCCCAAACACCGTTCTTTGGCGTAAAGCCCGTCGTTCTCGAGCCGACATCGGGCGAAGAAATCCACGGCAACGACGTCGAAGGCGTGCTCTGCATTGCCGACAGCTGGCCCGGCCAAATGCGCACCGTTTGGGG
>JALZWD010000298.1 GCA_023300365.1 Flavimaricola sp.
GACCATGTGCGGATGTATGGGCGCGATTTCCGTGATAGGATTCGTACCGCTGGATTTCAGCTAGGCGAGGTTACTGCCCAAGAGCCCGACGTGATGACCCATGGTTTGATGCGTGGGGAAACACTTTTTATTGCGACAAAACCTATGGGCCAGACGCCCGTGATGAAGGAGACCTGAGAATGGTTGAACTGACCTTGCCAAAGAACAGCCGGATGACAACGGGCAAAACTTGGCCCAAGCCAGAAGGCGCGACCAACCTGCGCAAAGTGCAGGTCTATCGTTGGAACCCTGACGACGGTAAGAACCCGTCGGTGGATACATATTTCGTAGATATGGATACCTGTGGTCCGATGGTTTTGGACGCGTTGATCAAGATCAAGAGCGAGATTGACCCAACACTGACGTTTCGACGTTCGTGCCGCGAGGGAATCTGTGGGTCCTGCGCGATGAATATCGGTGGGATCAACACGTTGGCCTGTATTCATGGCATGGATGACGTTGATGGTGACGTTAAGATTTACCCATTGCCGCATATGCCGGTTGTGAAAGACCTGATCCCCGACTTGACGCATTTTTATGCTCAGCACGCGAGCATTAAGCCGTGGCTTGAGACGACGACAAATGCGCCGGCTAAAGAATGGAAGCAATCGGTCGAAGACCGCGAGAAACTTGATGGTCACTATGAGTGTATTTTGTGCGCTTGTTGTTCAACATCGTGCCCATCGTATTGGTGGAATGGTGACAAATACCTCGGGCCAGCGGCTTTACTCGCGGCGCATCGTTGGATCGTTGATAGCCGAGATGAGGCTACTCCGGAGCGTTTAGATGATCTGGAAGATCCATTTAAATTGTACCGGTGCCACACAATTATGAATTGCGCCAAGACATGTCCAAAGGGGCTTAATCCAGCGGCGGCAATTTCGGACATCAAAAAGCAATTGGTTGAGCGTGCGATCTAAGCGGCTCTGACGCTGGACCTTTGCTGAGCGTGCGGTGATGGTGTTAGGGGAATAGAAGAGGACCCTCGCACATGACGAACGCCCCAGATGACGCCGCAGCACGTCGCGCGGTGGAACCGGTTGTATGTTATCCAGTGGAGACGTTGCCGGCGCCGGATCTGCCGCTCTATCAAGATGCGCTGGTGGATGCGGTGCCGGGCATGACGCAGCGGGTGCCGCCGCGAGATGCAGATACGATAGTTGTGCCTGCGGGGTCGTTTTTGCAGATCAAATCTGTTGAAGGGCCACAAGTTGGCGACCTCAATCTGTTTAGCGCAACGGATTTAAGTGAGCGGTTTTATTCTGGGAAAACACGGGCCCTGCATGGGACACACATCACTGTCGGTGACAGGATGTGGTCGAATTTTCCTAAGTTGCGGCCGATGGCGACGATCGTTCAAGATAGCCTTGAGTGGTACGGGATTGATCAATTTGGAGGGAGTGTGCACGATGTTATAGGCACCCGTTGCGATCCCTATACGCATCATCTTTTGGCTGCAGAGCACTACCATCATTGTTGTCATTCTAATCTAAGCCGTGCGCTTGCCACCTATCTTGGTAAACATCCGCGCGATGTTGAACATCTGGTTCATGATGTGTTGAACGTCTTTATGTGTACGGGGTTCACGCGTGATACAGGGCAATATTTTATGAAGGCTAGCCCGGTGCGCCCGGGAGACTCGATTACCCTTTTTGCGGAAATAGATTTGTTGGCCGTTTTAAGTGCCTGTCCTGGTGGAGATTGTTCGTCAGAGCATTCTAGCGATGTAGCAGCCTGTTTTCCGTTAGAAATGCAGGTTTTGACGCCTTTGGACGGCAAATTGGACAAGTGGAGGTCGCCTCCTATCAATGGCTATGATGGTGGGCATGGTGCTTAGGTGAATGCCGCTTGAAGGGCGATGTTGACCATGTCTCCAAAGCTACGTTCGCGGTCTTCGGACGGCAGGGCCTCGCCGGTTTGAAGGTGGTCGCTAACGGTCAGGACGGCCAGGGCGCGGCGGCCGTAGCGTAGGGCCAGAATATACAGCTCTGCTGCCTCCATCTCGACACCCAAGATCCCGTGACGTGTCATTTCTTGGGTAAGGTCGGGGCGCTCGTCGTAGAAGACGTCTGAGCTGTAGATGCCACCAACATGTGTTGTGACGCCGACCTCGGTTGCGGCAGCGACCGCGGCAGCCAATAGCTCGTGATTGGCGCAGGGCGCAAAATTGAGTTCTCGGAAAACACCTGTTGATGGGGTGCCTAACGTGCTTGCGGTCATGGCAATAATAACATCGCGAATTTTGACTTGTGGTTGCATGCCGCCGCAAGAACCGATGCGAATTAATGTTTGAACGTCGTAGTCGCGGATCAACTCGTTTGCATAAATCGATAGCGAGGGCATGCCCATGCCAGATCCTTGGACCGTGACTGGATTGCCTTTCCAGGTGCCAGTAAAGCCAAGCATGCCGCGCACATCGTTGATGCATTTTGCATCTTTGAGAAACGTCTCTGCCACCCATCGCGCGCGGTAGGGATCGCCAGGCATCAGAACGGT
>JALZWD010000299.1 GCA_023300365.1 Flavimaricola sp.
ACCCAGAAAAAGATAATATCAAACCCAGTCACCAAAACATCACCCGGATAATATTTATCCAGCTCAGCCGTTTTTTCAGGCCACCCAAGTGTTGCAAATGGCCATAGGCCAGATGAAAACCAAGTATCCAAAATATCGTTATCTTGGCGGATTTCGGTTGGTTCGCCGTAATGCGCATCGGCGTCGGCTTGTGCCTCCTCCAACTTGGCCGGGTCAAACTTGGGTCCGGCCTCCCATGTAACCTGCCCACCAACATCGGTGACCTGCACGCCCGCCGCCGACAATATATCGCGGATGCGGTCCGCCTGTGCCCAATCCTTGGCGGCACGCGCGGCGCCGCGTGCAACGAGCAAAGCATCGACCTTTTCCCGGTCTTGCGTGGCAACCCCGGACGGACCGACCTCTGCCAAGGCCGACCAATCAGACACCAACCCAAGCACCTCCAAACCCGCCGCAAACGGCACCAACATGGCCGCCGTCTTGCCCTTGGCCAGCACATGAAGCCGCGCCAAGGCCCCTGGAGTGTTCATATCATTGGCCAAAACCCCAATGAATTCTGCGTCCTGCGTCCAATCACCGGCGGCCTTAAGACCCGCCACCAATTCGGCATTAAATCCATGCGTCGACAAAACCGCCCGCCAGCCCTCCAAGGCCCCTTGCGCCTCGTCCCGCTTTTTCTCGGTCCAATCCATCGGCTTGCCGTACTGTGTCATCAAAAACACCAACCGGATCACCTCGCCGGGCACGCCCTGATCCAATAAATCCCGCACGGTAAAGAAATTGCCCAAAGACTTGGACATCTTCTTACCCTCAACCAACAGCATCTCGTTATGCATCCACACCTGCGCAAACCCGCCGTCGGGGTTGGCACAGCACGATTGCGCAATCTCGTTTTCATGGTGCGGAAACATCAGGTCGTTGCCGCCACCATGAATGTCAAACGATGGGCCAAACAGCGCCTGTGTCATCGCAGAACATTCAATATGCCAACCGGGGCGACCATGCCCCCACGGGCTGTCCCATCCGGGCTGATCGCCTGCCGACGGCTTCCACAAAACGAAATCCATCGGGTCTTCTTTGAACGGCGCCACCTCAACCCGTGCGCCCGCGATCATGTCATCAAGCGACCGGCCCGAAAGCCTGCCGTAATCCTCATATTTGCGCACACGAAACAACACATGCCCCTCTTTGGCATAGGCAAAACCGTCCGCCTCAAGCTTGGCGATCATCGTCACCATTTCAGCGATAAACTCCGTCGCACGCGGCGCGAGATCGGGCCGCGCGTTGCCAAGGGCATCCATATCCGCGTGATACCAGCCAATCGTCTCGTCAGTGATTTCGCCAATACTGCGCCCGCTTTCGGCGGCGCGGGTGTTGATTTTGTCGTCAACATCAGTGAAATTTCGCGCATATGTCACATGATCTGCACCATACACTTCGCGCAGAACCCGCACCAAAATATCAAACAAAATCACATTCCGCGCATTGCCCAAATGCGCCCGATCATAAACCGTTGGCCCACACAAATAGACGCGCACGTTTTTTGGGTCGAGGGGGATAAATTCCTCTTTGCGGCGGGTCATCGAGTTGTGCAAACGGATCGTTGTGGTGGGCGTCGTCATAATCTCAGGGCCTTTCATAGGCGGAATTTACCCGCGGGCTTGGCTGAATTCACGACAAATTGGAAGATGTGAAAGAGCGGCCCGCGACAGATGTCAGCAGGAAATACAGCAGATAATGATGCAAATGCTCTTGTTCATACGCGCAGCCTATCAATCCCCCTTGCTCACGTCCAGCATTTACAACCGCTTGCCATGATCGGCGGCGCGGCCCACATTGCCCCCATGACCCGCGAAACCGTCAACCGCATTTGCCAAACCCTCCAAGGTGCCGAGCTGAGCGACCCATGGGGCGACGGCCACCACGCGTGGAAAATCGGCGGCAAGATGTTCGCGATGATCGGCATGCGCAATGATGGCGTTTCAGTCAAAACCGACAGTGTTGAGACGGCACAAATGCTGATCGATGCTGGCGTGGGTATCAAAGCCCCTTACTTTCACCGCTCGTGGATCCGCCTTGAATGGGGCTGCGACGAGGGCGAGCTCGACCACCGTCTGCGCACGTCCTACGATCTGGTCTTTAGCAAGCTGACCAAGAAGGCACGGGCGGAAATCGCGGGGGGGTGCATACCCTGATATCCTCAACTGGCGCCGCCTTGATGCGACCACCGCACTGCCGGAAATCCTCAGTCGTAGCACACCACCTCAATCTCAACGCCGTTCTCTTCATGAAAGTAAAAACGCCGCCCCGGTTCATAGTCGCCGTGGCTATGCGGATTATAGCCAAGCGCCTTTACTTGCGCCTCCGTGGCATCCAAATCATCCACGACAACGCCGATATGATTAAGCCCGCCACGCTGAACATAGCTGTTGTCCGCCGCCCTTTGCTCTTTGTCACCGGGCCCTGTGTATAGTGCGATATAATCACTCTGGGTTCCTACATGCACAGACACCCCGCCATGTGCCGCAACACCCCGCCAGCGCACCGTCCAACCAAACAGTGAAATCATCATTTTCGCCGTTTTATCAGGGTCCTGCACCGTGACATTCACATGTTCCAAACGTGCCATATCTCAAAATCCTCTTCGCAGGGTTTTATAAAATTTCAGCTTTAGATGCAGCCTTCGTGGCCCTTGCGGCGCCCCGCCGCGCCCCACAAACCGCCGTATATCACGCGGCCGGGTGCCATAAGATTTCGTGTTGATTGTCTGCATATTAAGTCTCCTCTGGATTCGGCTTCTGGCATCTGTTCTAATTTCTCAAGTTAACTTTAGATCAAGAGAAATCTCATGCCCGCATCCGGTCTTTCCATAGGCGACCTCGCAACACGCACCGGCCTTGCCGTTTCCGCCATCCGTTTTTACGAAGATCACGGCATCGTTAAACCTTTGCGCAACGACGGCGGCCACAGGCGATATGGCCGCCACGACATCCGCCGGTTGTCTTTCGCGATGATTGCCCAAAAACTCGGCTTTGCGCTCTCGGACATTGGCGCACAAATGGCGCATCTTCCTGATCACAAAGCGCCGAGCAAATCCGATTGGTCCCGCATCTCTGCGCATTTCCAAGACGATATCAATCAGCGTATCACCGCCCTTGAGACAATGCGCGACAGGCTCGACGGTTGCATCGGCTGCGGTTGCCTCTCTCTCGACAGTTGCGCCCTCTATAACAAAGGCGACAGCGCCGCCGACCTTGGCGTAGGCCCCCGCTATCTGATGGGTGATGCCGCCAAACCCGCCAAATCAGATTGACACCCCAAGCACCAACATGCTCCATCACCGCATGACACAACACGCACCACTTTCGCATACCCTTACCAATATCACCGCCGGTGGTTCTGACGGGTGGGATCTGTTTCGCCGCGCGCGCGGCATGAAGGACGCAGGCCTTGATATCGTCGAGCTGACCATTGGCGAACACGACATCCGCACTGCGCCGAAAATCCTGCAAGAAATGCACGAACGCGCGATGGCCGGGCACACCGGTTATTCCGAAATCGCGGGCACGTCCGCCTTGCGTGACACCATCGCCGCTCGTATCGCCGCACGCACCGGAACGCCCACCACGCGCGACAATATAATCGTCACCTGCGGCGGCCAATTCGCGCTTTATGCAGCCCACCTTGCCGCCTGTGATGCGGGCGACAAGGCCCTGTTTATAAACCCGTTTTATGCCACATACCCCGGTACAATCCGTTCGGTCGGCGCGGTGCCTGTTGCCATCGCGGCCCACCCCGAACACGGGTTTCAACCCCAAGCATCGGCCATCGCCGCCAAGGCCGCAGGCGCGAAATCACTGATGATTAACTCGCCCAACAATCCGACCGGCGTTATCTATTCCCAAGACACGCTCAGGGGCATCGCACAGGTCTGCCAAGACCATGACCTTTGGCTTATCTCCGACGAGGTCTACGACACCCAAATTTGGGCTGGCACGCATATCTCGCCGCGCAGCCTGCCGGGCATGGCCAACCGCACCTTCACCGTGGGCTCGATGTCCAAGAGCCATGCGATGACAGGCTCTCGCGTCGGTTGGATCTGTGGCCCTGCCGAAGCCGTGGCCCATATCGAAAACCTGACCACGCATTCCACATATGGATTGCCCGGCTTTATCCAAGACGCCGCCGATTTCGCCCTTAGACAAGGGCCCGACTTTGAGGCCGAGATCGCCGCCCCTTTCTTGCGCCGCCGTGGCATCACCGATGCCTTGCTCGCCGCTCAAAACGTGGTCAAATCGGCGCCGATGGATGGCGCGATGTATGCCTTCCTCGATATCCGCGCCACAGGCATGTCCGGCGAAGATTTCGCAGGCGCGCTTCTTGATGCCGAACACGTCGCAACCATGCCGGGCGAAAGTTTTGGGGATGCGGCGGCGGGCCACG
>JALZWD010000300.1 GCA_023300365.1 Flavimaricola sp.
GTTGGGAGCGGGACTTTGATGGGCAGAAATTCCATAGCGTGCAAAGCGAGGGTGTGGGGCGGAATGCGCATTTGATGGTCGAGAAGTTTGGGCCGATTGCGGTGGCGCTTGCGATGGTGTTGCGCGATGGGCGGCTTTACCTCGTTCCGCGGCGTTGGAGCCTGTTTGGTGTGCCGATGCCACGCGTGTTTTTGCCCGCTGGGACCAGCTATGAATATGCCCAAGGTGGGCGGTTTTGCTTTGATGTTGAAATACGTGTGCCGCTGATTGGGCGCATTGCGGGGTATCGTGGCTGGCTGGTGCGGGCGAATTGATTGGCGCTGCGGCAACTGTGCGTTGAGCGGGGTGATAAGCGGGGTAATTCGCGAGGATTTTACCGTTTTTAGACCTCAGATGTCGCTTTCCGCTACCGCACCCTTGTGATTCATGATTGTTTCAGGCCGGACAAAAATGGTTGGCGATGAACGCCGACCCCTTAGGGAGATTTGTTATGAAAAGAGTTCTTACAGGTGCTGTTGCTGCTGCGGCGATGACAATGGGCGCCAATGCGGCCTATGCCGATTGTGGTGATGTTTCGATCACCGAGATGGATTGGGCCTCTGCAGCTGTGGTAACGGCGGTGGCCAAGTTTATCATGGAGCAAGGGTATGGGTGTTCGGTGCAGGTTGTGCCAAGCTCGACTGTGCCGGCGCTGACGTCTTTGGCGGAAACCGGTGAGCCCGATATTTTGACCGAGGTTTGGGCGAATTCGACACCGGCCTATGAGGGTCTGTTGGCGGATGGTAAGCTTGTTGAGCTTGGCCATGTGTTGTCGGATGGCGGCGTAGAAGCTTGGTGGATTCCAGCATACCTTGCCGAAACTAACCCTGAGTTGACCACATGGGAAGGCATCATGGCCAACCCTGAGTTGGTGGGTGGACGTTTCCACGATTGTCCGTCGGGCTGGGCGTGTGACATCATCAACAACAATAACCTGATTGCTCTTGAAGCCGAGGCCGGTGGTCTTGAGCGTTTCCAACATGGCTCTGGCGAAACATTGCAGGCGTCGATTGCTGCGGCATATGACGAGCAGGCGCCTTGGTTTGGCTATTACTGGGCACCAACAGCGGTGTTGGGAAAATACCCAATGGTTCAGGTTCAGGTTGCTGGATATGACGCAGATGCGCATACCTGTAACGGCAGTGTCGACTGTGCTGATCCATCGGTTTCGGCCTATCCTGCGGCAAAGGTTGTGACGGCGGCGTCGTCGGCGTTTGTTGAGCGTGAGCCAGAGGTTGTTGAGCTGCTTTCGCAGATTTCGTTTACCAACGCGCAGATGGGCGAAGTATTGGCTTGGCGTTTGGACAACAACGCGTCCTACGACGAAGCGGCTGTGTTTTTCTTGACCACTTATTCGGACACATGGGCCGGATGGTTGAACGAAGAAGCCAGTGAAAAGCTGTCGGCGTTGTTGCAGTAAGCGATACTATTTTGGCCTCTCCGGTACGCATGTGATCGGGGAGGCCTTTGCTATTTTAGGAGCCTGATATGGCCTTTTATGACGGGCTCTTTGAGACACTTGGCCTAAGCGAATGGTGCGAAGGCGAGGGATCGTCTGCGCCGATGTCGATGGCGGATCTGTTGGCGCAGAATTCGGGGGACGAGGTGGCCGGAGAGGCCTTTCCGTTTCCTTCACTAGATAATTTGAGCGAAGCCTGTCCTGCGATCATCCAATCGCGGGATGTGACCAAGGGGATCGAGGACGGTTTCTTGGCGGCCAAGCCGGCGTTGAAATCATTCTTGGACCCAATCACGCAGCCGCTAAGCTGGCTGTTGGATGGGGCGCTTTGGACGTTTGCGGCGATCCCTTGGTTTGTGATGGTGCCGTTGTTGGTGTTTATCGCCTATTGGGCGTCGCGCTCGATTGGCGTGACGATTTTTGTGGCGTTTTCGATCATGCTGTTGGGGTTTGTCGATCATTACGACGTGGCGATGCAGACCTTGTCGATCATCTTTGTTTGTACCGGGATATCGGTGGCGCTGGGCGTGCCGATAGGCATTGCGATGTCAAAGTCGGACCGATTGCAAAAATCGTTGGTGCCGGTTTTGGACCTTTTGCAGACCTTGCCGACGTTTGTGTATTTGATCCCGTTGATTTTCCTTTTCTCAGTGACGGAATCCAAACTTTATGGCATCGCGATCATCCTTTACGCGATTGTGCCAGTGATCCGTTTGACCGACCTTGGGATTAGGTTGGTGGATCAGGACGTGATTGAGGCGGCGAATGCCTTTGGTATGACCTCGCGGCAAAAATTGACCGGGGTTGAGCTGCCGCTTGCGCTTCCTAATATCATGGCGGGTATCAACCAAACGATTATGATGTCGTTGGCCATGGTTGTGATTGCCTCGCTGGTGTCGGCGCCGGGGCTTGGTGTGAATGTGCTGCGCGGTATTCGGAACCTTGAGTTGGGTGTGGGTATCGTTGCGGGAATTGGAATTGTTCTGCTGGCGGTGATCCTTGACCGGGTGTCCAAAGCGGCGCTGACGCGGGTGGATAACACCCGGATGAAACACTAGAGGGCGCGGGCAATGACGCAGGAACCAAAAGTCAGTCTTCGCGGGCTTTATAAGATATTTGGCGCGCGGGACCGCGAGGTTTTGACGCATGTCAAAGAGGGCATGAGCAAGGATGATTTGCTGGCCGAGCATGGGCATGTCTTGGGGCTTCAGGATATCAATGTGGATATGCAAGCGGGCGAGATCACGGTGGTGATGGGCCTGTCGGGATCGGGGAAATCGACCCTGATCCGGCACCTGAATCGTTTGATTGAGCCCACGGCAGGCGAGATCATCATTGACGGTGAAGATGTGATGCAGCTGTCGGAGACGGGCTTGCGGGGCATTCGCCAAGGCAAGATGTCGATGGTGTTTCAAAAGTTTGCATTGCTGCCGCACCGGACGGTGGTTCAGAACACCGCGATGCCTTTGGCGGTGCGCGGCGTGCCCGAGGCCGAGCAGGATACCGAGGCGCGAAAATGGCTTGATCGTGTGGGATTGAGTGGATTTGAGAACCATTTCCCAGCACAGCTTTCGGGCGGGATGCAGCAGCGTGTGGGTATTGCGCGGGCGTTGACGGCGAACACCGATATTATGTTGATGGATGAGGCGTTTTCGGCGCTGGACCCGTTGATCCGTACAGATATGCAGAACCTGTTGTTGGAATTGCAGGACGAATTGCACAAGACGATTGTGTTCATCACCCACGATCTTGATGAAGCGTTGAAGCTGGCCGATCATTTGGTGATCCTCAAAGACGGTGCGGTTGTTCAGCAGGGCGAGCCGCAGGGGATTTTGATGAACCCGTGTGATCCATATATTGAGGATTTTGTCAGCGACATTAACCGTGCGCGCGTGCTGCGGGTGAAGTCGGTGATGGAGCCGCTGAAGGGCACAAAGTTTGCTGGCGATGTGGATATTGGCGACAATTTGGAATCGCTGATTGCGCGGTCGGGCGGGGATACCACGTTGGATTACCGTGTGATGGATGGCGACACGCCTGTGGGCGAGCTGCATATGCGCGAATTGGTCAAAGCATTGGTGCCGCGGCTGTCATCCACGCAGGATGCCGAGGGCGCTTAGGCGCGCCATTCAAAGAAATCGGGACCGGCGGTATCGAGCATGCGTTGCGCCATATCGCGGCCCGCTTCGGGGCCTTGAGCGATCGGGCATGATACTGCATCTTCGATGGCCTCTGAGCCATTGGGGCGCAGGACTTGGCCGCGTAAATGCAGTGTGGTGCCATCAAGAGTGGCGAGGCCTGCGATGGGCGTTTCGCACGAGCCATCAAGCGCGGTTAGAAAGGCACGTTCGGCGGCGAGGCGTTGGCCTGTGATGGTGTCGTGAATTGCTTCAAGCATAGCCGCGCAGCGCGTATCATTTTCACGGCGCTCAATCCCGATGGCCCCTTGTGCAACGGCGGGGAGCATGTCGTCGGTTTCGATGGCGGTGTGCGGGATATCTTGCAGGCCCAAGCGGTTGATCCCCGCCATGGCAAGGAACGTGGCCGTGGCCACACCGTCGCCCAGCTTTTTCAGGCGGGTTTGTAGATTGCCACGAAATTCGACAACTGCAAGATCGGGGCGGCCACGGATCAGTTGGGCGCGGCGGCGCAGGCTTGAGGTGCCGACGGTGGCCCCGTTGGGCAGTGCGGCAATCGCGGTGTGATCGTGCGAGATAAGTGCGTCGCGCACGTCTTCGCGGGGCAGGTAGGTATCGAGGAGAAGGCCCGCAGGTTGGGCCACGGGCATGTCCTTCATGGAGTGCACGGCGATATCGATGCCGCCCTCGAGTAGGGCGGTCTCAATCTCGCGGGTAAAGAGGCCTTTGCCGCCGATCTCTTTAAGGGGGCGGTCGAGCACCCTGTCACCGGTGGTAGAGATCACTATGACTTCGAATGCACCGTCGGGAAGGTCAAACGCGGCGGCGAGCCTATCGCGGGTTTGGTGGGCCTGTGCCAACGCGAGGGGCGAGCCGCGTGTGCCAATTTTGAGCGGCTGTGATGGTGTTGGTAAAATAAGTGACATACTACTTCCTACCTGCCTTGTTCTGGCCTGACAACACTTGCGTTTTGGGCGGCAATCAACGCATGTTAAGCCAATAACTTGATCCCAGAAAGCCGAGGCGACATGACCGCGCAAAAGACGATTTTACGAGCGCTGAATGGCGAGCGTTTGGACACAGCTCCGATTTGGATGATGCGGCAGGCCGGGCGATATTTGCCTGAGTATCGCGCGACACGCGGCCAAGCGGGGGATTTCTTGTCGTTGTGCTATAATTCCGAGTTGGCGGCAGAAGTGACGCTTCAGCCGATCCGCCGGTATGGGTTTGATGCGGCGATTTTGTTTGCTGATATTTTGCTGGTGCCGCAGGCGCTTGGCGCGGACCTTTGGTTTGTGACCGGGGAGGGGCCGCGGTTGTCCACGATCACAACGGCGGATGAATTGGCCCAGCTTAAGCCGTTGGAGGATATCCACGAACAGCTTAACCCGATCTACGAAACGGTGGGTATTTTGGCGCGCGAATTGCCCAAAGATGTCACCTTAATCGGTTTTGCCGGGGCGCCATGGACCGTGGCTACCTATATGATCGCGGGCCAAGGTACGCCAGACCAAGGGCCAGCCCACGCGTTGAAAGC
>JALZWD010000301.1 GCA_023300365.1 Flavimaricola sp.
CAGCCTATGGGGCGGGGCGGACGAGAGTTTTCTTCCCCACGGCATTGCGGGCGGCACCCAAGACGCCGCGCAGCCCGTCCTTTTGTGTCCGCCAGGGGTGGCCCCCGGTAATAATGCGGCCTGTGTGATGGCCGTGGGCGGCGTCGCGGTTGCCGCAGATGAGGTGCAGGGCCTTGAGCGTTTGTGCATCGTGTTTGATGGCCTTGACGCAGAGGCCGTAGCCACCGCACGCCAGCAATGGAAAGCCCTGACGGATGCGGGGTGTGGTGCGCTTTATTGGGCCCAAGAAGACGGACGTTGGATCAAAAAGGCCGAGACCGGGACCTAGCGGATCAGCAGCATCCGGTCGCCTTGGATTTCGATCCGCTCGAACAGGTTGAGGTATGTCATGCCCAAAAGCGAGGCATCGATATCGCCCTCATTCACCACCGCGCGCAGGCCGGTGTCGGAAATCTCACCAAGAGTTACCGTCTCAAGCCTTACGGCGGCGGTGCGCACGGTGCCATTGGCGGTTTGGGCCTGGCCAAGATAGGCGAGCGTCCCGAGATCAATGCCAACACGGGCCGCATCCCTTTGCGACAGCACCATTTGGCTTGCGCCAGTATCCACCAAGAAATCCACCGGGGTGCCGTTGATATCGAGCGTGAGGGCGTAATGACCATCGTTGCCGCGCGGAATTTCGACCGTGCCACCCGCAAGGATCGATTGGCGCGGGGCGATGTCGCGGCTGATGTCGTTCCATAGGCCGTATGCCGCCACGACACCGACGAAGATCAAACCCCAGATGGCGAGTTGTTGTGCCGTCTTGCCCCAATTTTCGCGGCCCGACGCAATAAACCACCCACCAACGGCGAGGCCAAGAAGGACAAGATAGGCGAGGCGGGCAAAATCATCTGAACTCATGCCCTAAGATATAGGGATCAAAACCCGATGCCGGAAGTGCGCAGGCCATCAAGAATGAATTGAATGGCCAAAGCGGCCAAAAGCATGCCCAAAACCCGTGTGACAACATTGATGCCTGTCTTGCCCAAGGCGCGCTCAATCGTGCCAGCGGATAGGAAGGCGAGGAACACAAGCAAGAGAATCGAAAGGAATACCCCGCCGATGGCCGCGATATCGGCACCGGTCTCGGCCTCACCGGTCAGGAGGATGAGGGTGGCGATGGCGCCCGGCCCCACGATAAGCGGCAAAGCGAGGGGGAAGACCGATGGATCGTCATGGTCGGTGTCCGCGACGGTTTCATCGGCGTTATCGCGCCGCCGGGTTTGGCGGCGTTCAAACAACATATCCAGAGCCGTCAGAAACAACAGCACGCCGCCCGCGATCCGAAACGCTGGCATGGAAATGCCCACAAACCCAAGCACCGCTTCGCCCAGCAAAAGAAAAACGAACATCAGCACGGCGGCAACAAGACAGGCACGGATGGCAATCGCGCGGCGTTGAGCGGGAGACATGCCTTGGGTTAAGGCGATGAAAATCGGCGTGAGGCCCAGCGGGTCAATGATGACGAACAAGGTGGTAAAGGCGGCAATGAGCGCCGGCAGATCTGTCATATCGAGGTCCCTTTTTAGTGGCTGGCCGCCGCTCGCGGCATGCGCCTCTCGCCCCGCCCGCCAATCCCGGAGGGCGTAAACTCTCGGGGTGCGCGTGCCGGGCGGCCAGAGTGAGTATTTTGGGCAAGATGAGACATCGGCGTTACGTCTTGGCCTTTTCCAATGCATCTTCGGCCGCAAGCCAGAGGGCCTCGGCACGATCGAGGGCCTGCATCACTTCGGCGTATTTCGCATTCCATGTGGCCAACTCGCCTTTGCGCGCATCTTCGTAAAGGGCGGGGTCAGCGAGCTTTTTCGCAAGTTTGTCGCGCATGGTGTTGATTTTGGCGACGCGTTCCTCGGCCTTTTTGGCATCGGATTTGAGGGCGTTGATTTGTTGGCTGCTGGCTTTGGGTTTTTCCTTGGCCTTTGGCGCAGGTTTGTTGCCTTTGTTGGCGGGTTTGTCGGTTTGTAACAACATTTTGCGGTAGGCGATAAGGTCATCTTCATATGGATTGACGTGGCCATCTTTGACCAGCCAAAGACGGTCGGCGACCATACTGAGCAGATGCATGTCGTGGCTGACGAGGATCACGGCGCCGGTATAGGCGGTGAGGGCCTCAACCAGAGCCTCGCGGCTTTCGATGTCGAGGTGGTTTGTGGGCTCGTCGAGGATCAGCAGGTGCGGTGCGGGCAGCGTCGCCAAGAGAAGTGACAAGCGGGCCTTTTGGCCACCAGACAGACGCCCCACTTCGGTTTCGGCCTGATCGGCGCCAAGGCCAAACCCCGCAAGGCGGGCGCGCAGGCGGGCTTGGCCCTCTTCGGGGCGTTCGCGCAAGAGGTGTTGGAGGGGTGTTTCATCCACGTAAAGTTCGTCGACTTGGTGTTGCGCAAAGAAACCGATGCGCAGTTTATTTGACGAGATCATCTTGCCGCGCGCCACATCAAGACGGCCCGACAACATCTTGGAAAGGGTGGATTTTCCCTCGCCGTTGCGGCCCAAAAGGGCGATACGGTCGTCTTGGTCAATGCGCAGGTTGAGATCGTGTAAAATGATCGCGTTGCCGTAGCCCACGGCCGCCGCCTCGCACGCGATAATGGGGGGCGACAGCTCTTCGGGCTTGGGGAAGGTAAAGACCGTGCGCGCGGCATCTTCGGGCGCGCGAATGGTTTCCATTTTCTCGAGCATTTTGACGCGAGATTGCGCCTGTTTCGCCTTGGAGGCTTTGGCTTTGAACCGGTCAACGAAGGCTTGCAAGTGTTCACGCTTGGCGTCTTGCTTTTTCGCAGCAGAGGCCAAAAGCGCGCGTTTTTCGGCGCGTTGTTTGGCGAACATGTCGTATGTGCCAGTGTAGAACGTGAGTTTTTTGTCCTCAAGGTGCAGGATGCCGCCAACCGAGCGGTTGAGCAACTCGCGGTCGTGAGAGACGATAAGCACGGTGTGGGGGTATTTGGTCAGGTAATTTTCAAGCCAAAGCGCGCCTTCGAGATCGAGGTAGTTTGTCGGCTCGTCCAGCAGCAGCAAATCAGGCTCGGAGAACAGCACGGCCGCGAGAGCCACGCGCATGCGCCAACCGCCAGAAAAGGCTGAACAAGGCATTTTTTGTTCTTC
>JALZWD010000302.1 GCA_023300365.1 Flavimaricola sp.
AGGATTTGACGATCTGCAGGTGCGATTTGCTGAAAAGCCTGAAGGACACTTTTTTCGATGGTTTGCATATTGCTCATGACTGGGTCTCCACTGGCAAATAGATGTCGCTTCGCAGGTCTTCTGGCTTCGTGTCGACAGGAGAGTTCAGGTAGGATTCAAAGCCAGGACGCTCTGAGATTTCATAGCCAGAATTTGGCAACCAAACCCCATAGAGCCAGCGATAGGCGTCTTTCATATCGGCATATGGCCCTGTGTATTCCAGCTTGGCATAGGCCCCTGCTGGACGCAGCAGTTCTTGCGTGCCTTCGGGCAGTTCAAGATCATCGGCGCAAGGGGAACACGCAGCTGATCGCAAGTCGTCAGTCGCGACAAGGTCAGGGTCATCGTAGAACACAGCTTGCATCTGCGTGTTGGGGCCAAGCAATTCAGCCTGCGCCAAAGTTCCAAACAGTTGCCCCATCGCGGCATCAATTTGCAGGTAAGGTCCAGAATGTGGCACCGAAATGCAGCGGACTGCATCGTGGTGTTCAATCACAACTTTGAAGCCTGCTGCATCTGCGTCGGCGTTGGCCGCCTTGAAGGCTGCATGGCTTCCGCCCTGACGGTATGCTGCTGGTGCCTTTCCGTACATGTCACGAAAGGCGCGGGAAAAGGCATCTTGGGAACCGTATTGGGCAAGGGACGCGATCATTGAAATTTCCATATCTGAGTTGGCCAAGCGGTCAGCGGCGCGTTGTAGACGTAGGCGGCGCAGCGTGTTGGCCACTGTCTCACCTGTCATGGCGGTGTAGATGCGGTGCCAGTGATAACTGGAAAGGCAGGCCACTTCGGATAGCGCATCGATTCCAATATCTGTTTCCAGATTTGCGTGCAGGAATGCGGTGACCCGATCAAGGCGTTCGCGGTAGCTTTGTTGTGTGGTTTTCATCGCTTCATTCTCCAGTTTATTTTGTCTAAAGAAAAGCTACGACACCCCCAACCGACAAATCCTGCTAAATTCGCATTGCATAGAAATAACGCGTGGAATGGGCGTGAACACCTAAAGAAGTTGAACGAATGCGGACATTCGCGCGCAGTACAGCATTCGACACAATGGCCTCCAAGCCGACCTTCGGCATGCAAAGAGCCATCTTGTCCTGCATCAAACCGCAGGCACCGGAGCTGCCTTTGTCTCGCCATTGATCCGCAAGACACCGGCGCACCCCATTCCCCCGAGGCGGCGATAGGAGAGGGGCCTTGTGGCCACGCAAGTCCCTCGAATGTGTGCCAAAATAAATGCCCAAATCGCCGAGTTTGGCCGCATCCCCAAGGCGCCAGACATCGTCCTCACCTCTGCAGTCAAACGGGGTTAATTTTCGTTAACCACGTTACCCCCAATTTTCGATAATTCATAAATATCAACGATCTAACCTCTGGTCCAACCGTGGACATCCCATAAAAAAAGCCCGGACGCGAAGGGACACGCGCCCGGGCCATTCAAGGCTGGAAAGGATCAGCCCTTGGTAAATTCAGGATAGGCCTCCATCCCAAGCTCAACACTATCAAGCCCGGCAATCTCGGCTTCCTCGCTCACACGGATGCCCATCGTGGCCTTCAAAATCAGCCACAAAATACCCGAGGTGACGATCACAAAAGCACCGACGATGATGATCGGCAAAAGCTGCCCCATGAAGGTCGCATCAGAGTTCGTCAGCAAAACCGCCATCGTCCCCCAGATACCCGCAAACAGGTGAACAGGGATCGCACCGACAACATCATCGATCTTCAGCTTGTCCAGGAACGGCACCGCAAAGACCACGATCAAACCACCCACACCACCGATAAGCGTCGCAGAACCCAAAGTCGGCGTCAAAGGCTCGGCTGTGATCGAAACAAGACCCGCAAGCGCGCCGTTCAAGATCATCGTCAGGTCCGGCTTTTTGTAGAGAACCTGCGTCAGGATCAGCGCCACCAAAGCACCACCACAAGCGGCCGCATTCGTGTTCGAGAAGATCCGGCTCACGTCAGCCACATCCCCGATCGATCCCATAGCAAGCTGCGAGCCGCCGTTGAAACCGAACCAACCCAGCCACAAAATGAACGTTCCCAATGTCGCCATCTGAAGGTTCGATCCCATGATCGGCACCACACGCCCGTCCTTATATTTGCCCAAACGCGGCCCAAGGATGATCGCGCCAACCAAAGCAGCCCAGCCGCCTACAGAATGCACAACAGTCGAGCCCGCAAAATCAAGGAAACCGTATTGCGTATCAAGGAAACCACCGCCCCACTTCCACGAGGCTTGGATCGGATAGATCACGCCTGTCAGGATTACGGTGAAAACAAGAAACGGCCAAAGCTTGATCCGCTCGGCCAGCGCACCCGACACGATCGACGCCGTCGCCGCACAGAACATCAGCTGAAAGAAAAAGTCCGAGCCGGTCGCAGCATAGGAATAATCATCCGCCGCATCCGCCGTTACACCCACCGCTTCAAGAACCGCAGGGGCAAACAGAATGCCCAAATAGCCGCCGGTTTCATCCGACCCGATTGACCAGCTGCCCAGCGGATACATCAAGTTATACCCGATCACATAATAAGCAATCGAGGCCAGTGAGAAGAGCGCGATGTTCTTGGTCATCTGCATCGTCACGTTCTTGGAACGCACAAGGCCGCCTTCAAGCATCGCAAAGCCTGCGGCCATAAAGAACACCAGAAAGCCACCCATCAAGAACAGCAAGGAGTTAAGGATAAAGACCGTATCGGTCGAAGGGCTCGCCTCTTGGGCCTGCGCCGATCCGGTAAGTGCGAGGCTCAGCAATCCCGCCGTCATGGCGGTCGTGAGCATTGATTTCTTGAATGTCATTCGTTTTCTCCTGTGGTTCACGCGGCTCACAGCGCGTCGTCGTTGGTTTCGCCGGTGCGCACCCGCAGGGCGCTCTCAAGATCAAGGACAAAGACTTTGCCATCCCCGATCTTGTCCGTCTTGGCGGTTGTGGAAATCGTGCTGACCACTTGCTCGGCCATGGCGTCTGGCACGGCGATCTCAAGCTTGACCTTGGGCACATAATTCACGGCGTATTCCGCGCCGCGGTAGATTTCGGTATGGCCCGATTGGGCCCCAAAACCCTTGATCTCGGTGACCATCATGCCGCGCACGCCGATGGCCGTGATCGCTTCGCGAACCTCCTCAAGCTTGAACGGTTTGATGATTGCGATGATGTATTTCACGTCTGTCCCTTTCGCTTTGCGGTATCGTTTTGGCGGCAGTGGAATCGCCGCTCACGTCGCCAGAGGCCCTTTTGCGTGGGTTAACGGCAAGGGTCGCGAGGGGCAGATTTCCGGGCCAAACGCGACAAAGTGCACAAATTTTGCACTCTTTGTGCCAACTGCCTAAAAAACGAGCGATGCAAATATGCGCAAACGTGCGGGCATTGGTCCTCTACAAATCGCAACGAGCACTCTATATTCACCGCAAAACAAAGAACCGGGCAGGTCATGGTATGAGTGGAAATGGGAAAAAGCGGACGCCTTTGGTGGCCGATCGGCGTTATCGTGGCGGCAAGGCACCTGTCAAAAAAACAGGCAAAGCGGCGGCCACGCCCAAAAGAAAACCTAACGCACGCAAACGCGCCAAACCGGCGGTTAAGCGCGGACCAATTGGGCGCGTGTTTGCCTTTGTGTGGTCGATTGTCTCCCGCATCCTTGGTCTGCTCTGGGGCATCGTGTGGCGTGGCGGTGTTGCGGTCTCGCTGATTATCGCAGGCGCGGTTTTGTATTACACCACGACCCTACCGCCTGTCGAAGACCTCGTGGATGGCCGGGCCCGTGGGTCTGTGACGATGATTGATCAATACGGCGAGGTATTTGCGCGGCGCGGCGACCGTTTTGGTGGCATGATCACCTTTGACAGCGTCAGCCCACATCTCAGCAATGCGATTATGGCCACCGAGGATCGGCGCTTCTATTGGCATCCCGGCGTGGATCCGATCGGTATCGCCTCTGCTGTGGTCAACAACCTCCGCGGCACCGGTGGCTTGCGGGGGGGCTCAACCCTCACGCAGCAAACCGCCAAGTTGTTGTGCAATGGCCAGCCCTTTGATCCCGCCGATTGGGACAGCGAGGCCGCCTATGAGGCCGATTGCCGTCAGGCAACGTTGTGGCGCAAAGCCCAAGAGGCCGTTTATGCCATGGCAATGGAGGTGGTCTATACCAAGGAAGAAATCCTCACGATCTATATGAACCGTGCCTATATGGGCGGCTCTTCCTTTGGGGCCGAGGCCGCATCAAGCCGTTTCTTTGGGATCAATTCGTCCGAACTTACGCCCCAACAATCCGCCATCCTCGCGGGCTTGCTTCAGGCGCCGTCTGTTTTATCACCCAGCAATAACTACGATCGCTCTTGGGCGCGCGCGCAAACGGTGCTGCGTTTGATGCATGAGCAAGGGTTCTTGGATGATGATCAATACCTGATCGCGCGGACCAATCCCCCCGAGTTGGGCCAAGGGGCCCAGACCGCATTGCCGGGCGGATATTTCGCCGATTGGGTGATGCGCACCGGGCCAGAGTTTTTCACCCGCGACACCACCGAAGATGTGGTGATCGACACCACCCTTGATCCACGCATCCAACTTGCCGCCGAGCAAGCGGTGCTCTCTGTCTTTGCCGATGGCACATTGCGCGCCGACAGCACCGTGCAAACCGCCGTTGTTGTGATGTCTGCGGATGGGGCCGTGCGTGGCATGGTTGGGGGCGTGGATGTGCGTGCCTCGGATGTGTTTAACCGCGCCACCAATGCGGTGCGCCAGCCGGGGTCTGCGTTCAAACCCTTTGTTTTTGCCGCCGCTTTGGACCTTGGCTATAGCCCCTATGATCAGATCAACGATGCACCCACATGCTGGACCACGCCGGGGTCGGGCGAGTGGTGTCCCGAGAACTATTCGGATGATTTCATTGGACCGATCACCTTGCTTGATGCACTGATCTCGTCGCGCAATATTCCTGCGATTGTTCTCTCCGAAACCGTTGGCCGCGACATTGTTCGCACCGTGGCCTCAGGTTTTGGCATCAACCGCGAACTTGCCGATACACCGGCCCTGGCTTTGGGGGCCTCTGAAGTAACGCTGTTGCAACTTACCGGCGCCTATGCCGGCATTTTGAATGGCGGGTCTTCGGTGGCGCCTTATGGATTGCGCAGTCTGCGCATCCGCGGCGATGACACACCGCTGATGGAGCAATCGGGCGGCATCGGGGAGCGTGTGATCCAATCGGGCCCGGCCCAGCAAATGACATGGATGATGTATCAGGTTGTCGAACAGGGCACAGGCGCGCGCGCCCAAATCCAAGGGCACCAGTTGGCTGGCAAAACCGGCACAACCAATGAAAACCGCGATGCATGGTTCGTCGGCTTTTCGGGTGAATATGTCGTGGGTGTTTGGATGGGGTTTGATGACAACGCGCCGATGCGCGGCGTCACCGGAAGCGGTGTGCCCGCCGAGATTTGGCGCCGCACGATGGAAGGGGTGCTGGATGGTACGCCGCCTGTGCCACTGCCCATGGTGGCCCCCGAACCTGCGGCTGGTGGGATCGTGCAGTTGAACGGCAGCTTGGTCATTTCTGACGCAGAATTAGACGCGATGTTGGCGCAAGAATTCGGTGTAGTGGACACAACACCAACCACACCTCAACCCGCAACCACAACAAGTTCGGCGGTGGATCGCGCGCTGGAAAGTATCTTTGGTCCGCCTGATCAATAAGCCGGGCATAACCCAAATATTAACCAAGCGCCGTCTAGGTGTGCCTGTGCGGTGAATCGTGGTAATGTCACGCTTTGGCCAGAAAGACCGCATAACAAAAAATTGCAGCGGACTTGATTTGCACAAAATGCAACAAATGCGCGACGTATCATAGTAGAGTGAATCATAGAGCTGACATGAGCAACGACGTAACAAAGCACGGACATGCAGAATTGGCCGCGGCGCGCCGCGAAAGCCGGATGCTTTATTGGGCCGTCGGTTTATTCAGCTTTTTCGTCAATCTCTTGATGCTGACTGGGCCGCTTTATATGCTCAATGTCTACGACCGCGTCTTGGGGTCGCGATCGCTTGAGACATTGATTGCCCTATCGGTTTTGGTGGCGTTCCTCTTTGGTATGATGGGACTGTTGGATATTGTGCGGGGCCGGATCATGGGCCGCGTTGGTGCCCGCTTTCAGGCCCGGATGGACGAACGCGTGTTTTCCGCAGCGATCCGTGGCACGGGCCACAAAGCCGTGGCCCGCGAGGCGGCATCAGCCCAGCGCGACCTTGAGGCCATCCAGCGTTTGATCGCGTCGCCTGCTTTGATGGCATTGTTTGATCTGCCTTTTGCACCGTTGTTCTTTCTTGGGATTTTTGTGTTCCATACCTACCTTGGCATTCTGGGGCTTTGCGGCGCTGTGGTCTTGGTGGTTTTGGCGGTGCTCAACCAACGTTTGTCGCGCCAACCGCTCGAAAAGATGAACGCTGCAACCGCAGTGACGGAAAACGTCGCCAACCAGATTAAGCAAGAAAACGAGCTGGTCTTGGCTCTTGGTATGCGTCAATCGGCCTTTGCACGTTGGCAAATGGCCCGGTCCAAATCCTTGGACGCAAGCCTTGGCGCAACCGAAACAAGTGGCGCATTCAATGGCGCGACCAAGGCGGTCCGCCTGTTTTTGCAATCTGCGATGCTGGGTCTTGGGGCCTATTTGGTGCTGCAAAATGAGTTGTCGCCGGGCGCGATGATCGCAGGGTCCATCCTCTTGGGCCGTGCTTTGGCACCAATCGAATTAATAGTTGGGCAAACGGCGGCCTTTCAACGGGCCCGCCAAGGTTGGCTCACGCTCTCGACATTGCTCGGGGCGATCCCGGAAAAAGAGGGGCGCACGGCGTTGCCAACGCCCAAAGGCGTGCTTGACGTTGAACAGGCCACCATCGTTTTGCCGGGCGAACAGATCGCCACGGTCCGCATGATAAGCTTTAGCGTCACCCCCGGCCAAGCGGTCGGGGTGATCGGCTCCTCGGGGTCGGGCAAATCGACATTGGCCAAGGCATTGACGGGTCTGATCACACCAGCGGCAGGCAAAATCCGCCTTGATGGAGCAGCCCTCGATCAATACGAGCCCGATGTTTTGGGCAAACACATCGGCTATTTGCCCCAACGGGTCGCGCTGTTTGATGGCACAATCACCGACAACATCGCGCGGCTTTCGCCCGAACCTGATCCCGCGGCGGTTGTTCTGGCGGCCAAACGCGCCGGTGCTCATGAAATGATCCTTTCCCTTCCCGATGGCTATGACACACGCGTCAGCGCCCTAGGCGGGCGGTTGTCTGGCGGCCAAATGCAACGCATCGGCCTTGCCCGCGCGATGTACGGCGATCCGGTTATGCTTGTCTTGGACGAGCCAAACTCCAATCTTGATAACGATGGATCAACCGCGCTGAACAACGCCATCTCAGAATTCAAAAAGGCAGGGCGGATTGTGCTGATCATGGCGCACCGCCCGGCGGCCATTCAGGAATGCGACATGCTTTTGGTCATCGAACAAGGCACACGCCGGGCCTATGGCCCCAAGGATGCTGTGTTGCAGGAAATGGTGCAAAATCACCAACAAATTAAGGCCGGTGGCCAAGGAGGCGTTACATGAGTGCCGATTTCAAACGGGCCCGCGTGGGCGGGCCAATGATGACAGGGCTCTTGGCCCTCTTGATCCTTGTGGGCGGCTTTGGTGGCTGGTCTGTGATGGCACAGATCACCGGCGCGATCATCGCATCGGGCCGGATCGAAGTGGACCAAAACCGGCAGGTGGTTCAGCATTTGGACGGTGGTGTCGTCTCGGAAATATTGGTCTCCGAAGGCAA
>JALZWD010000303.1 GCA_023300365.1 Flavimaricola sp.
CGCGTTTGATCAGATCAATGGTGCTTTGCCCAATCGACCCTGTGGCACCCAATATTGAAACGCGACGCGGCATTATCAGAATGTAACCACCGGCCCACCCGCAAACACGGTGACCAGCATCAAGAAGAGTGCCGCGCCAAGCAACGCGTCAAAACGATCAAGCAAACCGCCGTGGCCCGGAATGAGTGTGGAAGAATCTTTGATATTTTGCCGCCTTTTGAGAGCGCTTTCAGCAATGTCGCCCATTTGCCCCGCAAAACTGAGCAAGATCGACATTGGGATAAGAAGAAAGCCGGCATCTGTGACCAAGATAAAAATAAGACCAACACAAGCGGCCCCAAGCCAGCCTGCGATTGTGCCACTCCATGTTTTTTTGGGGCTGATGCTTGGCCAAAATTTCGGGCCACCTAACCGCCGTCCCGCAAAATACCCTGCGACATCTGTCGCTGCCACCACCAAAACCAACCACAAAAGCGGGGCCACGCCGCCCAATTCACGCATCATCACCAGCTGCCAGCCAGCAATCATGATCGCTAAGGAATAAAGAGCGAAGGCCAAATGCGGGCTGCGCAAGATCCCCATGCCAACAATTGGCACAACGATAAAGAGCCACAACGGCCCGCCAGCGGCCATGGACAGCATCCCAGAGAGCACCGATCCGGCCAATACGGCCAAAAGCATACCGGGCGTTGGCTGATCTGGTTGGATCATCATCCAAAGCTCCCAGATCATCACAGCGGTGACGAAAACCGCGAGCATCTGAAACCAACCACCGCCCAAAATGATGCCAGCGATCCCAACAACGGCCATCGCTATTCCGGAGAGAACCCGCACCTTAAGATCCGCCCATTGTCCGGGGGATGGTGGCGCGGGGGACGGATCGTGGGACATCTTAGGCTTTCACAGCCCCGTAACGCCGATCTCGTGCGGCAAACCCGCCGACGACCTTGGCAAACTCGTCCGCCGTAAAGTCAGGCCAAAGTGTATCGATAAATTCGTATTCTGCGTAAGCCGATTGCCACAGCAAAAAGTTAGAAATCCGTGCCTCACCGCTGGTTCGGATAACCAAATCTGGGTCGGGCAAGAATTGTGTGTCCAAAAACTGGGTCAGAGTTTCGGCGTCGACGTCTTTATAGCTTAGGTTGCCGGCCTCGATCTCGTAGGCCAAACGTTTGGCGGCCCGGGTCACCTCGTCGCGGCCACCGTAGTTGAGCGCGATCGTCAGATGCACCCGGTCATTTCCGGATGTCAAAAGCTCAAGATCATCCATCAAAGTAACAAGTTTATCGTCCAAACGCACACGATCACCGATAAACCGTACCCGAACGCCACGCTCGAATAAGTCGCGGCTTTCGCGGGTAATGTAGCGACGGAACAGTTTCATTAGACCCGCAACTTCGGTTTGGGTCCGCTTCCAATTTTCGGTCGAGAAGGCAAAAACCGTAAGATATTTCACCCCCTGCCCCGGACAGGCTTCGACGATGTCGCGCACACGGCGCGCACCTGCGTGGTGCCCCAACAGACGTGGCCTGCCCCGCATTTGAGCCCAACGACCGTTGCCATCCATGATAATGGCCACGTGTTGTGGGCCGCCCTCTAGGGGTGTTTGCGGTGTCTTTTCCTGCATCTTGGCCATGTTGGCCTCCGTTCTTGTGGTGCGACTGCGGGCGCGCCAAATCGGGTTTATTTAGATCTGCATAATCTCGGCTTGCTTGGTCTCAAGCGTTTCATCAACCGTTTTGACATATTGGTCCGTCAGTTCTTGGACAGCGGTTTCCCAGAATTTCATGTCATCTTCGCTAAGACCGTCACTTTTGGCCTTTTTAATTTGGTCCATACCGTCGCGGCGCAAGTTCCGCACCGAGACACGCGCGCGTTCGGCGTAGTCTGCGGCCACTTTGGTAAGCTCGCGGCGGCGTTCTTCGTTGAGTTCGGGAATTGGCAACATTATGATAGTGCCGTTCATTTGCGGATTGATGCCAAGCCCAGAATTGCGAATGGTTTTTTCAACCACATTCACCAGCCCCTTATCCCACACATTCACGGTTACCATGCGTGGTTCGGGCACATTGATCGTGCCGACCTGATTGAGAGGCGTCATTTGGCCGTATGCATCCACCATAATCGGCTCAAGCATTGACGCGCTGGCGCGACCGGTTCGCAAAGAAGCCAATTCGCTGCGCAATGCCCCGATTGCCCCATTCATCCGACGTTCAAGATCATCGGTATCAACACTAAAGTCGTCAGACATCTGTCTCGTGCCCCTCACGGCGAATTTCTTTGGACCATCTATATCGTGACGGTACGTTATTTGTATACCCGGCAACCATGGCAAGAATGCGCAACAAAAGCGGACTTCTTGGTACAGGCGAAGGATTGGATGATTTATGGCCTAGTCAGAGACACGTGTATAGGTGCCCTCGCCGGCGAGAATTCCTTTAAAACCGCCCGGTTCGTCGAGGGAAAACACAATGATCGGCAGGCTATTGTCGCGGGCCAGAGCAATGGCGCTGGCGTCCATGACCGCAAGATGTTTTTGCAACACTTCGTCATAGGTAATGTGATCATACCGGACGGCATCGTCATGTTTGGCGGGGTCTTTATCGTAAACGCCGTCGACTTTGGTGCCTTTAAAGATCGCTTCGCAGCGCATTTCATTGGCGCGAAGCGTGGCGGCGGTATCGGTCGTGAAGTAGGGGTTGCCAGTGCCCGCGGCAAAAATGCAAACCCGCTTTTTCTCGAGGTGACGGACCGCGCGGCGGCGGATGTAGGGCTCGGCCACTTCGTTCATTGTGATCGCGGAAATAACGCGGGTGTGGATATCGAGGGCCTCGAGTGCGGATTGCATTGCAAGGGCGTTCATGACGGTCGCGAGCATGCCCATATAGTCGGCGGTTGTGCGCTCCATTCCTTGGGCGCTGCCTGATAGGCCCCGAAAGATATTGCCGCCACCAATGACCATGCAAATCTCAACGCCCATGTCATGCACGGTTTTGACCTCGCGGGCGATGCGTTCGACCGTGGGCGGATGCAGGCCGTAGGCTGTATCCCCCATCAGCGCCTCGCCAGATATTTTCAGCATGACACGTTTGAAGGCGGCGGGGTTGGCATCGCTCATTTTTTCGGGATCCTTGAGTATGTGTTTGTCAGCGGCCAGATTGAGCTTGTGAGAAGACTCGGCCAGTCGCGCTTTTCTTGTTGTGCAAAATGTCGCAAAACGACTTTGGTTTCAATGGTTGGACAAGTGGAGCAGTGGTTTTGACGAAGACCTTTGATCAATTACCTGAAATCCCTGCGGATAGGCCGGTTTTGATTGCCGGGCCCACGGCCAGTGGCAAGTCGGCGTTGGCCTTGCATATTGCCGAAACCCATGGCGGCGTCATCGTGAATGCGGATGCGCTTCAGGTATTTAATGGTTGGAATATCTTGACCGCGCGACCGCCCGCATTGGACCTCGCGCAGGCACCGCATCATCTTTATGGGCATGTCCCGTTTGACGCCGCGTATTCGGTTGGCCATTGGTTGCGCGATGTGGCGCCCTTTTTGAAAGGTGTTCGTCCGATCATCGTCGGCGGTACTGGTCTTTATTTTCGGGCCCTGTGCGAAGGGCTGGCGGAAATACCCACGACGCCAGATATAGTGCGAAAACGCGGTGATGAGATGCCTTTGAGCGACCTCTTGGCAGGTTTAGACGCCGTCACGATTGAACGGATAGATACGGCGAACCGTGCCCGCGTTCAGCGCGCATGGGAAGTTTTGCAAAGCACCGGACGCAGTATCGCCGATTGGCAGGACACAACGCCGCCGCCACTTTTGCCGATTGAGCAGGCTGTGCCGCTTGTCTTGAGGCCGAATGCGGATTGGCTCAATGACCGGATTGAGCGACGTTTTGATATGATGATTTCACAAGGCGCAGTGGCGGAAGCACGCGCGATGTTGCCCAATTGGGATGCGGCGCATCAATCGTCAAAGGCGATTGGTGCGCCTGAATTGATAGCCCATCTAAGAGGCGAATTAACCCTGTCGCAGGCCCGTGACGCCGCCGTAACC